>DATFQK010000358.1:0-3672 GCA_035264345.1 Gemmatimonadales bacterium
GCTCGTACTCCATCTCCGAGGCGGTCCGGCCGCCGGGCACGCCGGCTCGGTCGAGCTGCTGCTCCAGGTGATGGAAGGCCACGAAGATCCCCGTCGAGCTGGCGAGGAGCTGCGTGTCGAGCGAGGTCACCAGATAGCGCACCTGGTTCTCGTACGTCTGGTTGTTGGCGCCGAAGAACATTCCGCTGCCGCCGGCCGCGACGCTCGTGTCGAGCGTGGTGACGACCCTGGGGGAGATCTTGTGGCGGAAGCCGAACCGGATCTCCGGCAGCTTGTCGCCGCGCACCAGGTAGAGGCTCTCCTGGCGGTCGAAGAAGTCGTCGCTGAAGTAGAGCCGCAGGGTGTCGCCCACCGTGCGGTGGACGGCGCCGAGGGTCAGCGTGTTGTCGTCCCCGTTGTTGCGCGTGAAGTTGACCTGGTAGCAGGACTCGCTGCCCTGCTCGCAGAGGTCGCGCTGCTCGAACAGCGTGGGGAGGAAGTCGGGCTCGGTGGCGTTGTCGGTATAGAGGCGGTGGGCGGCGGTGGTCTCGACCTGCCAGTTGGAGCCGAGCTGGAGGACGATGCCGCCCTGGGGCGTCAGGGCCAGGCTGCCGTCCGACAGCGTGCTGTAGAGGCCGTACTCCATCAGCACCGCCGGCTGCACGCGGATGCCGCCGCGGCTGAACAGGTCGACGCTGGAGAGCGCCTGCCGCTCGTAGGCCTTGCCCGGCCGGTCCAAGGCGCCAAGGCCGAACTGGCGCTCGCGATAGCGCAGACCCGACTGGAGCGTGTTGCGGTCGCTGAAGTCGATCGTGTAGGCACCCTCGAGCCGCCAGCTCGTCGAAGTTTCCGGGATGTCCAGCGGATTGATCGAGCCCTGGTTGTGGAAGTTGTTCTCGGAGGTGTAGTGGGCCGCGAACTCGGAGCGGCCGTTCTCGCCCACGTCCTGCGACCAGTTCACCTGGTAATGCTCGAAGTCGACCGGTCCCAGGCCGTCGCCTGACTCGCCGCGTGCCGTCATGCGGTTGTTGAGCGACATGATGCTGATCCGGCTGCCCGGCCCCCGCGTCAAGTCGATGGCGAGGCTGCTGGCCTGGCCGGTGCCGGACGCCCCGCCGACGCCGGTCTGGAGTGCGGCGGCGTTGTTCAACTGGGTGAACCGGCCGTGCAGCCCCACCTCGACCTGCCCCACCTGGCCCTTGAAGCCGACGCCGGCGGCCGAGAGCTTGCCGCCTTCCGCGGCCATTCCGTCGACGCCCGTCAGGGCCTGCATCTCGGTCTGGAAGGCGTTGCTGATGGAGCCCATCGGCCGGGCCGTGAAGGAAGCGAGCTGAATCCGGGACTCCTCGGCCTCGATGTCGCGCAGCACGTCGGCGGGCACCCGGGCGCGGATCGACCAGAAGTCGTCCGAATCCGGTCCCTGGCCGGCCTGCCGCTGGGCGAGCTGGAGCTCGAGGAACTGATAGGCCTGCGCCGTCGTGCGGGTGATCATGATCACCGCCGGCAGGAAGCCCGCCTTGTGGGCGATGATCTTGTAGAGGCCCGCCGGAAGATCCTGGAAGGTGAAATTGCCCTGCGCGTCCGTCAGCACCTTGTGCAGGGTGAGGTCGGCGAGCTGATAGGCGTAGATGTGGGCCGACACGAGCGGCCTAGTCTCGCCCAGCACCCGTCCGGCGACGCCGGATGGACGCACTTCCGCCTGAAGGGTTGCCGCCTGCCCCAGAAGAGCGATGACGGCGATCAGCGGAATGCTTTGGCGAAGGGCTCGCATCCTAACCTTCTCCACAGACATGCGACTGTACGCCCGGCTAGATCCAAGTGTCAAATGCCTTTCCGTCATATTTGCGACTGGCGATGCATAACTCGTATCGGCTATTCCTTTTTCAACCGATACGGAGCTGGCGGGTATTCCGGATGGGCCCTCATCACCCCGGCCCTCTTCTCCCGACCCCTCCCTCCCCCCACACCGGGAGAAGAGGGAGAAAGCAAGACAGAGGGCATGGTTTCGTCTCTTTCCCGGTAAGCAAGACAGAGCATGATTTGAGCCCCCTCTGTTCTGAAAATGTTCGTCTGCTAAGCGGCCTCCTTGAGTTGTAGGGTGACTTCGAATCCGAGAGCTTCGAGGCGCTGGGTCAAGCGACGGGCCACAGCCTTTGAGGAGCGCTGATCGTGGAAGGTGGCACCGAGCTCCTGGTAAGAGGTGCCCTCTTTGAGGATGTGGTAGGCGATCACCAGGATAGAGTGTGCGACGGCTACGGCCGCGCGTTTGTTGCCACGGCGGCCCGCGAGGCGGTGGTACTGGGCGGCGAGAAAGGTGTTCTTGCTACGGCCCGCGGCTCGCGCCGCTTCCACCAGAATCGAGCGCAGCCAGCGGTTGCCGCGACCGATGTGCTCCGGTTTGGACTTGCCCGCACTGCGATGGTTCCCAGGACAGATCTTGGCCCAGGACGCCAAGTGGCGGTGCGTGGGGAATCGGCTCATGTCGGTGCCGATCTCAGCGAGCAGATCCTCCGCCACTCGACGCCCCACCCCGGGGATGGTCTGCAGCCGCTGCAAGGCCGCCTCAAAAGGGGCGAGGCGAGCCTCGATCTCAGCGCTGAGGCGGTGGATGCGAGCTTCAAGCTCCTCAATGTGGGACAACTGCTCGTGCAGCAAAAAACGCTGGTGGGGGCCCACCACGCCGCGCAGGGCGCGTTGGAGCTGGTCGGACTTCTCCTTCAGACGGCCCCGCGCCAGACCCGCGAGCTCGACCGGGTCCTCCTGGCCCTGACTGATGGCCGTCAGCATGTCGCGTCCCGAGCGGCCGAGCACGTCGGAGGCCACCGAGCTGAGCTTCACGTTGGCTCCCTCCAAGACCTTCTGCAACCGGTTCGCCTCGCGGGTGCGTTCCTCCACCAGCGAACGCCGGTAGCGCACCAACTCGCGTAACTCCCGCTCAGGCCGGTCGGGGATGAAGCTCGCACGCAGCAGTCCGTGACAGAGCAAATCGGCGATCCACTCCGCATCACGAACATCGGTCTTACGCCCGGGCACCGCCTTGATGTGCTGGGCATTGACCACCATCGGCTCCATCTCCGCGGCTTCCAACAAGTTGTACACCGGCTTCCAGTACACGCCCGTGCTCTCCATCGCCACGGCTCGGCACCCCCACTCTTGCAGCCAATCCACAAGCGCCAACAACTCCTCGGTGACTGTCGAAAAAGTCCTCACCTCTCGCCCCTGCGGCGTGAGCACGCACGCCACCACTGTCTTCTTGTGCACGTCCAACCCCGCGCAACGCTCATGAACAACTCTCATCGCGCACCTCCTTGGCTCTGTGCAGGCCCTGGCGGGGCGGACCCTAAAAGACGAATCTGTTCTGCGTGCTTCCCGAAGGAGCGACAATCTTGGGTTCCGCAGACCGCCCTCAATCAAACTCTCCCACGGGCTCAGGGCACCAGTAAGGGACGGTCTCACGCCAGTGCCCGACTCACGCTATTTTCATCCCTCTTTAGGTGCCGCGCTAGCGGCATGAAGAACTCTCCCGGCGGATGGGGGGGAGGCTGGGAGAGAAGGGGGTTATGAGGGCCAACGCCGGGATGAGCCCAGGCGCCCGGGCAAGGCGCCGATTCGGACCGTAGTGGTGGCTCGTTGCTGGATCCGCGCCGCCAGGCCCTCATCACCCCGGCCCTCTTCTCCCAGCCTCCCCCCCGT
>DATFQK010000359.1:0-3434 GCA_035264345.1 Gemmatimonadales bacterium
TCCCCTTCAATAGAGTATAGCGACGGTAAACAACTAGTACAGGGGTTAGCCGGCGCCGGCGGACAGACCCAGACTCCGCCGAGCTGCGGGGAGCACGCCAATTTCACGGGCCTTTGCTCTAAACCGCGGCCCATGATCCACAGGGTGCCCGTTTTCAGCCTGCCATTGATGCACCATCTCATGGAGCATCGTGTGCTCGACTTCGCTCCAGGAATGTCGGGCTATGTGCCTGCGGCTGATTCCGATTTCCTTGAGGTTGTTGTCATTGTGGTCGACTGACAGCTCGCCCAGGCGGGTCTTCATCCGGCCGGAAAGCCGAATGGGGATGGAGCCTAGAGACCCGCCGAAATGGCGGATGTTGAGGTCCCGGTGCATGGACTCCAGCCGCCCGAGCAGGGCACCGTCGCCCGGTCGGGACCGGTCTTTCCGGGGCCGGTCCGAGGGCCGGGTGTAGGCCCAGACCGGAAACCGGAGAAATTCGCGTTCAGCTTCCAGCCTCATGCGCCGAGGCACCCGGGGGCTGAGGAACCTCACTATCGCCTTCAGTACTCCATCTGGCGCAAATCCATAACCCCGGTGGATCCGCAGCACTCGGCGATTCAGGCTGAGCATGACGGTCCGATTGGTGTGGGTCAGGATTCGGTCGACGTCTCGTAGACCCAGCATGCGCAATCGCTCTGGTAGAGAATCCTCGAACAGGAACAACTGCCCCGCTGCCCCGCTGCCCCGCTGCCCCGCTGTCACAACCCTTGGTCCCCGCCCGCCACTGAGACCGCCACCTTGGGCGCGCCCCGCCGGGCAAACGAGAACTTGTCGGACGCAATGAACTGCCGGTCGGCGGAGACCCAGCGGAAATGCTGGATGTGCACGGACTGGGCGTCGAGCGTAACCAGATTGAACACCGAAGGTCTGCCGCCCCGCTGGCGGTAGCTGTGGGTGCCGGAGGTGCTGACCGCCACGCCGCCCTCGATCTGACCGGCGCCTTCATAGTGATCGTGGCCGCAGAGGATGACGTCGGCACCGGTCTCGAGCAGCCGCTTGTGGGCCGATCGCCATCGCGCCAGACCCATCCGACCGGTGCCTCCTGCCAGCACGTTGTGGTGGACCACCATCACCTTGGCCAGACCGGGCGCGGCCTGCTCGAAGATCTTTTTGATCCGTTTGGTCTCTGATCTCGGGAGGTGTCCCTTGACTGCGATATCGCGCACGTTCCAGGTGAGTGAGCCCAATGAGAAACCATAGCTTCTCAACGCTCCAGCGGCGATCATACCGGGGCCCTCCAGCACCGGGCGGATCTCGCTGTAGTAGCGCACAAATTTGGCATATTTCCTCTTCTCGCCCAACAGTCCGAGCGGGCTCTTCCACCATTCGATATCGTGGTTTCCGGGCACCACGATTGCCGGCATCTTCATCCGCATGCGATGCATGAACACATGCGCCGCCTGAAATTCTCCATGCCGGGCCCGCTGGCTCAGATCGCCGGAGACGACCAGTGCGGTGAGATTGAGGGTGGGAAGAAATTCCTCGAGGGCTTCGATCTGTTTGAGGTCGGCGTATCCGCCGAAGTGCAAATCGGAGAGATGAGCGATGGTGACGATGGTCACCAGATTACCCGAATGCGATAGGTCAGCACCGCTTCTCCGCGGGCCGGCACCCGCACCCGGAAACGGGTGAGAGTGGAAGAGACTTTCTCAGCCGCTACCGAGCTTGCCAGCACGCTCCACTCCCCGGCCCGCTCCTCCTCTACCGCGATCGTCGTCGCGCTGTCGGTGGCGTTCTTCAGCGTAACCCGGTAATCGGCCGTAGCCACCGTGTGCACACCACGAGCCGTGGTGCTGTCCCGCCGGGTGATGTAGCTGGTTTGCACTCGTTTGGCAGTCAGATCGAAGGCGTTGCCGGCGTTCAGCCGGAGATCGTTGCCTGCCGGGGTGTGATCCAGCGATGCCTCACCGATCAGCTGCAATCCGCCCGAGCTGTCCGGCTGGTACAACCGGGCTACCCCTGCAGGGAGTGGCCGATCTCCAAAGTCCGTCTTACGGGGACGCTTCAGGGTGTACGTCACCTCCACCGGCGGCTGCAGCTCCTCACCCTGCTGGGGGAGAAAACCCCAGTAGGGCACATCTCCATGCACCACATAGCTGCGCTCGTACTTCACCCGTACCGGATCGAACAGAGCCACCGACGTAGTTTGGCCCGGCTGCAGCGTGCTCCGGCCCGGCAGGGAGTACAGGTGGAACTCGCCGACCCGCTGTTCGGTGGCTGCCTCGCGCGCCATCGCATCAGCGGCCGCCAAAGCCTGCTTCCGGGCCAGCGGCCGCGGTGGCGCGCCTGGCTGGTCTGCCCGACCGACTGAGCCGGCCAGGAGGTGGACTTCCGCATTCTCGGCCCGAAGCGATTCGGACGGCAATACCGCCATTCCGGTAACCCGGGTATCCTCTCGCCCCAGCACCATCTGGTAGCTGGCCTGCCAGGACGCTCCGCTGGTGAAGTAGCCCAGCCGCATTTGATCCTGGGAGCGGGCGCTCCGAACGGCAAGCAACACCGTGGGCTCCACCACCACGACGTCGCTGGGATAGAGCGCCAGTCCGGGTGGGGTGAAGCTGATCCGGCCATCCGGCAGCTGCAGCCTGAGCGGGTCCACGCCCAGCACCAGGGCGCTCACGGTATCGCGAGGGTCGCTGAGTCGAAAGACCAGCCGCTTGCCCACCGATCGCCGCAGCACGCTAGCCTCATCTACCGCGCCGTCGTAGGAAACCCGGTCCAGAGTCACCGATGAGTCCAGCGAAAAGATCGTCGCCGGATCCAACGCGCCCAGCGCGAGCCGCTGACTGGACGAGCCCTTGGGAAGATTGGCCGGAACACTGCGCCGGACCAGCACCCGCCCGTCGTTGTAGATGGTGAGGGAGGTCTGGGCGTGTAGCGGGGTGTAAGCGGGGATGAGGGGAAGCGGGGAGGTTAGAAGTACTACCATGGCGACAATACGCATGGACCCGAGTTGCTTCCCCGCCTCCCTGCTTCCCCGCTTCCCCGCTGTCATTTCATATACTCCATTGCCAATTGGGTGGCGATACGACGAACGATGATGTAGGTGGCCAGGACCGCGATGACCCCGTACAGCCGCGCCATTGGCGCGCCGGTCATGCGCAGCGCAACGTATGCCGCCATCAGCACCGTTGCGGCGATGGAGATGCGGCTGGCGAGTCTTCTTGCACGGACCTTCCTTTCGCGCAGACAGTCGGGGCACAGCTCGCCCCAGCCCAGTCCCCAGACCCGCCGGCCGCACCGGACGCAGGGAACCTCAGGCTGCCCGTCTCGCAACCGCATGGCCGAACTCCTCCGTGCTGGCGGTGCCCCCGTGGTCACGGGTGCGGATCCCGTCGCCCACGATGGTCGTGACGATGGCATTCCGGATCCGCTCGGCCCGGTCCAGCTCT
>DATFQK010000360.1:0-2555 GCA_035264345.1 Gemmatimonadales bacterium
GGGCGAGAGCGCCGCGATTCAGGAAGTCCTGGTCAAGATCGAACAGATGGCACCGGTCTCCAGCACGGTCCTGATTCAGGGCGAGAGCGGTACCGGCAAGGAGCTGGTCGCCAAGGCGCTGCACGACCTCTCGCCCCGGCGAGGCGAAGCCTTCATCACGGTGAACTGCGCCGCGCTGCCGGACACACTGCTGGAGTCGGAGCTGTTCGGGCACGAGAAAGGGGCCTTTACCGGGGCGGCTGAGCGGCGGCTGGGCCGCTTCGAGCTGGCGGACGGAGGCACCATCTTCCTCGACGAGATCGGAGAGATTCCGCTCTCCACCCAGGTGAAGCTGCTTCGGGTGCTGGAGAGCCGGAACTTCTTTCGGGTGGGCGGCACCCAGGCCATCAAGGTCAACGTCCGGGTCATCGCCGCCACCAACCGATCACTCCGGGATGCCGTGGCGCTGGGCGAGTTTCGCGACGATCTCTACTATCGGCTGAACGTCCTCAACATCTATCTTCCGCCACTGCGCGAGCGCCGGGGGGACATTCCACTGCTGGTGCGTCGATTCATCCGGGAGCTCGCCAAGGCGCACGACCGGCAGTTCCGCGGAATCACTCCCGAGGCCATGCAGCGACTGGTCAGCGCGCCCTGGCCCGGGAACGTGCGCCAGCTGCGCAACCTGATCGAGTCGATGGTGGTGCTGGCTCCCGGCGCGGAGATCCGGGCGAGCGACATTCCGGTGGACGTGCTCGAGGGTGCGGGCACGCTCCTCCCGATGCGGCTGACGCAGGCAGGGCAGCAGACCAGCGGGGCGGGGCTGCAAGAGCTCGAATTCATTCTGCGGAGCCTGGTGGATCTCCGACTCCAGATCGAGGAGATGCGGCGCCGGATCGACGAGCATCCTCAGCGGGTCCAGGTCATCGACCTGGGAAACCACGCGCAGGTTACCGACGTGATGTCGGAAGTGGATGGCGACGGGGACCAGCCGGTGCTCTACCGTTCCGGTATGACCATGGCCGAGGTGGAGCGGGCCACCATCGAGGCAGCATTGCGGGAGTACAAGGGAAACCGGCGGCGGGCCGCCGAAGTGCTCGGTATCGGAGAACGGACGCTGTATCGAAAAATAAAGGCTTACCGTTTGGAGTAGCCGGCTGTCACTAGACGCCAGTCCCCAGACGCCAGTGACGACTCGACTAACTCACGACGACAGCACAGCCTAGCAGTTCTGCCGACTGGCGACTGTGGACTGGAGAATGGTAACTAATTGCAGATAGTTGCATGGCTGTAACTACAACTGTACACATAATTTGCAGCTACTAACGTCTTGACAGTGTGGCGCCGGACCGTCAAATTGCAAATTCTCTCTCCCCCTGACGGATCAGGTCTTGAATTTCGTCATTGACGCCGAGCTCTGCGTCTCGTGCTTGGCCTGCGTCCGTGTCTGCCCCACCGATGCCATTGCGGTGCCGGTGGACGAACCGCTGTTGCCTGTCATCGACAATGAGACGTGCATCCGCTCCGGTCAGTGCCTGGCTGTCTGTCCCCATGACGCTGTCAAGGTAAACGGCGAGATCGGGCGGGCTCTTGCCATCGCGACGGCGGGAGACGGCGTTCTCATCCTGAGTCCCGAGTCCGTCGCCCATTTCTATCCGGCCACTCCCGAACAAGTCATCAACGCCTGCTATGAGGTCGGCTTCCGGGCCGTCACCCGGGGCGTCATCGGCGATGAACTGGTTGCCGCTGAATACCTTAAGCTATGGCACGAGGAGCCGTGGGGCACCTTGATCCGCTCCACCGACCCGGTGGTGGTGGAGACGGTGCGCTACCAGTTTCCCGAGCTGCTGCCCTACCTCGCTCCAGTCACCCTGCCGGCGGTGGCGGAGGCCCGTTATCTCCGGGCCCAATACGGCCCTGGCCTCAAGATTGCCTACGCAGGCATCTGTCCCCCAGTCAGCACTACCGAGCTGGAAGCCGCGATCACCTTCAGCGACCTGGACCAGATCTTCCGGGTCCGGGGGGTGAACGTCCTCACCCAGCCGACCTTCTTCGAGCGGGTCCCGGAAGAGCGGCGACGGCACCTCAGTGCAGCCGGCGGCCTGCCGTTGGCGCTGCTGGAGGAGGCGCGCTACTCCAGCCGCCGCTTCCGGAAGCTGCGAGGGCTGGAGGCGCTCAAGGCGGTGGCGCGAGCGGTTGCGGTGGACCGGCTGGACCTGGGCTTCGTGGACATCCTGTCTACTGAGGGGTCGCTGGACCATCCGCTCTCGGGTCCCCGGGAGGAGCTGTTCTGGCGGCGGGAGCTCCTGGCCAGCACCGAGCCGCCTCGAAGCTCGTCGCCGGTGGTGGACGGCGCGGTGGTAGCAAGTGTCGGGGCCGCCTTCGCCATCCGGCAGCGGCCGGTGCGGCCCGATCCGGCCGCGGTGGCGGCGATCATCAACCAGATCGGCCTGAGCCCTAACGGGACTCCCTGGGACTGCCGTGCCTGCGGCTTCACCACCTGCCAGCGGTTCGCCGAGGCCGCTGTGGTGGGAAGGGCATCGCTCCGGCAGTGCGCGCCCTACCAGGAGCGGCGG
>DATFQK010000361.1:0-6778 GCA_035264345.1 Gemmatimonadales bacterium
GACGTCTTCGGGCATACGCGCGAGCCGTTCGCGCATCGCGTTGACCCCCCGCCCCTCTCCATCCATAATTGCTCGATGCGAGTCCTCTTGGCACTCCTTTGCGTCTGGCCGGCTGTGGGAGTGTCGGTGGCGCGCGGCCAGACCGACTATTACGCCCGGCTGGGGGTGACCTTCGCGACTGACCTGGTCACCGACAACATCGTTCAGGACATCCTGACCCAGCAAAGCCTGGCTCCCACTCTCGCTTTCGGGGTTTCCCTGCCGATCGCCCCTGCCTACTCGGCGGGCCTGGAAACCGCCCTTTCCACATCGGGATATCACAGCACCGAGGCCGGTCAGGACACCGATCTCGGTACCCTTACAACCGGCTCCGTCCTCCTCAATCTCGAGGGCCCCGTCTGGCACCGGGCCAGCTGGCGGGCCGGTCTCGGAGTGATCAGCTACTTGCCCGCCGACCAGACCGGCATCTTCCTGAGCGGGGGAACCACCCGGTTCCTGGCCGGAGCCGGGTTTGACTACCGGCCGCCTTTGATGACCCACTGGGACCTGATGCTCAGCCTCCGTTACGACTTTCACCGATTTTCCACCGACGAGCTCGAGGCCCGAGGCTTCACCGGAAGCCAGGGTGTACAACGGGTTTCCCTCTCCGTCGGCCTGGCCCGGGCCCGTCGATGAAGCCGGGCCTGGCCCTGCCGATACTTGGGGGGGTGCTGGCCGCCTTAGTCGGTCTGTCCTGTGCCGACATCGCCGCTCCCGGCCGGAGTGACGTGTACGAGTGGCGCTTCATAACGTCGACCGGGCCTGGCACCAACGATACGCTGACCTTCCATTGGCCGCGCTCGATGCTGCCGCTCAAGATCTGGGCGCAGGACACCCTGGACTTGCCGGCCCATGTCGCCCACGGCATTGACGTGTGGAAGACCGCGTTTCTGTATCGTGAGTTCGATGCGATTATGGTGACGGACTCGAGCGCGGCGGATGTAATCGTCCGTGCCGACAGCCCGGCCAAGTCCGCCGCGATGGCCCGGCTGCAGCTGAGCCTGGCTCCGGAGTGCGAGGGTGGAACGGATATCGTCCCGCTGCCTGGTAGCCGGACCATCCAATACCCCGTTCGGGTCTTCCTGCTTCCGCGGTTCGATGCGGCAACTCCCGGGGTCAGCGAGTGCCTGGCGCTCACCGCCACTCACGAGCTGGGACATGCGCTCGGCATCTTCACCCACTCCGCGGAAGCGACCGATCTGATGTTTGTCGATCCCGTTGTATCCGAGCCGAGCGCCCGCGACCGGGGCACCATCGAGCGGGCCTACCACGTTCCACCCAATGTCTCGGTGCCGGTTCACTGAGGTTGCCCCAAGCAGTCCGAACATTGATCTTTCGCGCCTAACGTGCAGCGGGAGCGTATGACCACCGATACGACTATTCAACGAGAGAATCTTACCCTCGTAGAGCACGGCCTCTTTCCCATCCGGATCCACGCGAACCTCACCCCGCCGGCGCTGATCGAGCACGCGCTCCGACGGAGCGAGGGCTCCCTGACCGACTGCGGGGCGTTTACCGCGGTTACAGCGCCGCACACCGGCCGGTCCGCCAAAGACAAGTTTCTGGTAGACGATTCCGGCCTGACCGAGCGCATCTGGTGGGAAAAGAACGCCCGGCTGGACCCGGCAGCATTCGAGCGGCTGCAGGAGGATATCCGGGGCTATCTCGATGCCCGCGAGGTGTTCGTTCAGGATCTGTTCGCCGGCGCAGATCCGGCGTACCGACTGCCGGTCCGATTCGTCACCCCTAATGCCTGGCACGCGCTCTTCGTTCGCAACATGTTCATCCGCGCTCTTCCCGCCGAGCTGGCGCAATTCCGTCCGGGCTTCACGGTTCTGCACGCCCCCGAGCTCCAGGCCGATCCGGCGCGCCACGGCACCCGGTCGGGCACCTTCGTTGTGCTCAACCTCGCCAAGCGCGTGGTGCTGATCGGCGGCACCCGTTACGCGGGGGAAATGAAGAAATCGATCTTCACCGCCCTGAACTATTTTCTGCCGTCACAGGGCGTCTTGCCCATGCACTGCTCCGCCAACCAGGGACCGAGCGGCGACACCGCGGTCTTTTTCGGTTTGTCGGGCACCGGCAAAACCACTCTGTCGGCCGATCCCAGCCGCCAGCTCATCGGCGATGATGAGCACGGCTGGAGTGATCGTGGAGTCTTCAACTTCGAAGGCGGCTGCTACGCCAAGGTGATCAGACTTCGGCCCGACAGCGAGCCGGAGATCTACGCTGCCACGCAAAAATTCGGCACCGTCCTGGAAAACGTGGTGCTCGATCCGGCAACCCGGGCAGTCAATTTCGACGCCGATACCATCACCGAGAATACTCGCGCCTGTTACGCCATCGACGCCATCCCCAATCATCTGCCCAGCGGGGCTGGCGGCCATCCCAAGAATATCGTGTTCCTCGCCGCCGATGCCTTCGGGGTAATGCCGCCGATCGCTCGTCTGAGTGCCGAGCAGGCGATGTATCATTTTCTGTCGGGGTACACGGCCAAGGTGGCCGGTACGGAGCGCGGCGTCACCGAGCCTTCCGCTACCTTCTCGGCCTGCTTCGGAGCGCCCTTCCTGCCGCTCCACCCCGGAGTGTACGCCGCCATGCTGGGCGAGCGCATCGCGCGGCACAAAGTGAATGTGTGGCTGGTAAATACCGGATGGACCGGTGGTCCCTATGGCGTCGGAACCCGAATGAAGCTGGGGTACACCCGTACCATGCTGCGCGCGGCGTTATCCGGCGATCTGGACAAGGCCAGGTTCAGCCGAGACCCGGTGTTCGGATTCGACGTTCCCAGTAAAGTCGAGGGCGTGCCCACCGAGCTCCTCTCTACTCGGAAAACCTGGACCGACCCCGCGGCGTACGATGCTCAGGCCCGGAAGCTCGCCACCATGTTCCGGGAGAATTTCGAGCAGTATCGGGCGGAGGTTCCCTCTTCGGTGGCAGCCGCAGGACCAGCGTGAGCGGTGCACCACGGCGGCGGAGCGCCGCGGCGGTAAACGCAAGGGCGGCTCCAGGCAAAGACCTGCCGGTGAGCTCTGGCGAAGCCGACTGCACCGCTGCCCCCCTGTCTTCCTCTCCCACCGAAATCATCCGCGATCCACTCTGGGACAACATCCGGCTCGACCGCGCCGCCTTGCTCGCGCTCGATACACCCACCGTTCAACGCCTTCGGTACGTTCGCCAGGTCGGTCACAGCTTTCTGGTGTATCCCGGCGCCACCCATACCCGCTTCGAGCACGCGCTGGGTGCCTACCACCTCACCCGCAGGGCCATCGCAGCGCTCGACGAGCTGGGTGAGCTGCCGGCCCACCTGCAGGAAGACTGCCTGGCGGTCCGGATGGCCGCGCTGCTCCACGACATTGGTCACTATCCCTTCTCTCATGCCTTGGAGGAGGCCGGATTTCCTTCGCACGAGGCGCTGGGGGTTCGCAAGCTTTTTGAGGGAGAGTTGGGTGAGTGCCTGGTTCAGATCGGCGGGAAGACCTTTCCCGAGACCGTCGGAGCCCTGATCTCCGGGAGGAGCCCCAGCCCGCTGCAGGGATTGATCTCCGGCACCATCGACTTGGACAAGGTGGATTATCTGAGCCGGGATGCCCGGATGTGCGGGGTTCCCTACGGTACAGTGGATGTGGACCGGCTCCTCTCCTCTCTGACACTGGTCGAGCTGGCAGAGGAACGTTGGGAAGTGGGGATTCAGGAAAAAGGCGTGAGCGCGCTCGAATCACTCCTCTTTGCCAAGTACCAGATGTATCGCAACGTGTACTGGCATCACGCGGTCCGCTCTGCCACCTGCATGTTCAAGCGCGCGGTGCGAGAAGCGGTGAGGCGCGGCACGGTCACAGCCGACAGCATTGCCGAGTCGACTGACGATGGCCTGATGGAGCTGCTCATCCGAGACCGGAATCCGCTGGCTCGGTGTATTCGGGCCCGAAGACTGCACAAGCGGGCAATCGATCTTCCGTCCAGTGAGGTTCCCGGTGACGTTCAGCCGTGGGTGGCCGATGATCCGGATCTGCTCGAGCGGGTGGAAAATGCGGTGGCCGACCAGATCGGTGTGCCGTCGGGGAGCGTGCTGATTGACTTCCCTGCCCGATCGGCCATGCTCGGGGTCAATCTCCCGCTGCGAACCCGCTCGGGGTCGGTGGAACGGCTGACCGATGCCGGTCGGGTGGGGCACTTGGGACTTCCCCGGGTGGCCGATGAGCTGTACCAAAGTGCCCGGCGCCTTCGTATCTTCGTGGCCGCCCCTCCCGGACGATCACTCGCACCGGTGTTGGAGACTTTGACCTGGCCTGCCGCCGAGGTGGAGCGGAGGCTGGATGAACAGCTGGCCCTGGTATAAAGAGGAATCATGTTGAGCAGACGCGGATTTGTGGCTGGAGTTGCCGGGCTGTTTATCACGGGACGCCGGACCGGGTGGGCATCGGCTCCTCCTACGACAATCACCGTGTACAAGAGCCGAAGCTGTGGCTGCTGCGCCAAGTGGATAGATCACATTAGATCCCAGGGCTTCAAGCCCCAGGTCCATGATGAAGAGAACATGGACCGGCTGAAAGACGAACTGGGTGTTCCCCAGCCCGTACGGTCCTGTCACACTGCGGTGGTAGGAGGGTATTTGATCGAGGGCCACGTTCCAGCGGCAGACATCAGGCAGCTGCTCTCGGATCGCCCGAAAATCGGTGGCCTTGCAGTGCCCGGGATGCCCGTGGGTACCCCCGGGATGGCAGAATCCGAATCAGCGGTTGGAGATTTTGAGGTACTCGCCTTTCAATCTGACGGCTCCACCCGCACCTTCGCTCGGCACTGACCCGCAGGGCTGCTCGACTTCCTGAACGCCACCGCAAGCAGAAGCCCAAGGCCAAAGGCCAGCGCCATCCGCGGCAGCGGATCGGGTACGGCCGGAGGCACCGCGACAACGCCGGTTTCATCGGCCAACGCCGGCTGCCTTACGTATCGGCCATGAGATGGAACCGCCAGACGCTCGAAGTTCCGGGCCAGATCATGGAGGTCGTTCAGCATGCGCTCGCCCCGCATCGGAGGACCATGCCCGGTGATGACCCGGAGGGGCTCCAACGCAACCAAGCGCTCCAGTGAGCGGCGGGCAGCTTCCCAGTCAGGCGTAAAGTACCTGGGCGGCCCATGCAGCTCCGGCCTCTGGCTCAGCGCCGCCAGAGCGGACTCCTGCTTGGTGGTGACGAACGCGTCACCGGCGATCAACGTCCGGTCAGCCTCCCGGAAGAACGAAACGTGACCCGGCGAATGCCCCGGAGTGGGAATCCAGCGCCATCCTGGCATTCCAGGAACCGAGCCGTCCTCCGGCAGGGCACGCAGCCGCTGCCCCAGGTCGATGGGGCCACGGGGGTAGAACCGGGAGAGCGTAGCTATGGCCCCACCACCGACCGTGGGGTCTGGAGCCGGATAGGAGGAGCGACCAGAGAGGTACGGGTGCTCCAAGGGGTGGGCATAGACCGGCACATCCCACTGCTCGGCCAGAGTCCGCAAGGCCCCGATATGATCAAAGTGGCCGTGGGTAAGAATGATTGCGGAGGGCCGAGCCCAGGGCCCGATCCATTCCTGGGCCGCACGCTTGATCCGTGATGCCGATCCAGGCAGGCCTGCGTCGATCAGCACCCAGTTGCCGCTGGGGACTCCGGGCCGGCCGTAGAGACATACGTTCACGAACCCGATTGTGAGATAGGCCAGGTCCGAAGCGACAGTATCGGGCCAGCCACCGCTTCGCCTTCCAGCGGTGCTCTGAATCCTTTCCATCACGTGCATCATCGCCGGCCACTCCTCATTCGCGATGTTTCTTGCCCCCGATTCTCCGCTCTGGGCCGCTGTAGTTGTTGTCCCGGTGCCGGCGCCGCTCTATGGGCACGTCGCCCGGAGCGTCTTCCGGTCGGGGTGATCCCTCGACCCGCACCGCCGATGCAGGGTGAACCCCGTGGGCGCCGGCATCAGAAGCGCCCCCCATGGCCGACTCGGGCAATGGCGCATCCTTGTCACGTGGCATATACACCTCCTCGCTGGGAACCTAGGCCACCCTCGAGCGAGGAGTTGTGGTGCCGCTCACATCCCGGCATCATGGAGGAATCGTGAGCGTGACGATGTCGCCTGGCTGCACCACCAGCTCCTCGGTAATAGGGCTCCGACTACCCCCGATTGGATCGGCCAGGAATTTCAGCGGACCGGCTCCCCGCGTGAGCGTCTCCGGAATGGTGAACGACTTGGTCGTGTTGCCGTTAGCCAGGCCCAGACGGACCCGCTGCGATCCGCTCACGGCGTAGATGACCATGTCGGCAAAGCCCCGGTTATCCACCTGCACCATCGCCGGATCATCCGGATCGCCTGCCGGCCGCTGGTTTCGGCCGGCGCACCCGGCGGCCAGAATAACGACGGCGGCACAGGGGAACCAGCGAAGGAGAGAGCGCATGCAAGCTGCCACTGTAGTGCCCTACCGTGAGGAGTTCAGAAGCGCGTTCGAGCAGCTCAATCGCGCCTGGATTGAAGCGTACTTCGTGCTGGAAGAAGCGGATCGTGAGATCTTCCGCGATCCCCCATCCGAAGTTCTTGCGGCCGGCGGCCAGGTCTTCTTCGTGCTCGAAGGAAACCAGGTGCAGGGCACCTGTGCCGTGCTGCGACACAATGGGGAGGATTTTGAGATTGCCAAGATGGCCGTTGCTCCGTCGGCGCGAGGCCGCGGCTACGGAGACCGTCTCATGGAAGCCGCCGTCCAGTTTGC
>DATFQK010000362.1:0-5430 GCA_035264345.1 Gemmatimonadales bacterium
TTGCGTCCGCCGCACCGCGGTGCCGGACTCGCGCGAGGCCGCAACCCTGGTGACGCTGCGGCTTCCGAGCGACGTCACCTGCATCGAAGAGGCAGTCGAGCTGGTCACCCGCCACTGCCTGGCCGGACACGAGGCCACCGAGAGCATCCGCTTTCGGCTCCGGGTGGTGCTATCCGAGGCACTCAGCAATGCCATCGTGCGGGGCAACTGCGAAGATTGCAACAAGTGGGTGGACGTTCGGGCCGAGCTGGGGCCCGAAATCATCAGCGTCTATGTCACCGATGAAGGACCCGGGTTCGATCCCTCCACCATACCCGAGCCCATTCGTCCGGAGCAGCTCGACGAGGCAAGCGGGCGGGGACTTTTCCTGATTCGCAAGCTCGTCGACGCCGTTCAGTTCAACCCGCAGGGGAACTCCATCTGCATGATACTGCGCCGCTGGTAGGGCGCCTCGATCACGTGCTGCATGCCTTAGGCGCGCTCGTCCACGGACGGGTGCGGCTCTGGCGTGCCGATCAGCGAAGCCTCCGGGTCGTCGCCGGGGCCGACCCCGGATGGGCGCTTGCTCTTCCCGCGGGTGCAGGGCTCACCAGCACCACCGAGGGCCAGGCCTGGCTTCAGCCGATCCCGGGCGCACCCGGCGTGTGGCTGGAAATCGGCGACGGCGATCCCGCAGGGCTGGAGCGCGCCGCCCAGCGGGTCAGTCCGGTAGTGGGCGCGCTGCTCGAATCAGAGCGGCAGCGGGCCTACGTGGCGGAAGAACTGGCGGGCCGCTACGAGGAGATCGATCTCCTCTATGCCATCAGCGAAATCCTGGGGCGCACCGTGCGGCTGGAGGAGGCGGCACAGGTCATCGTAAGGGAGGTGAGCGCGGTGGTTGGTGCCCGCCGGGCATCGATCATGGTCTATGAAGACGACACCCGCACGCTCCGAACCGTCGCGGCACGGGGCTTTGCCACGGACGGCCTGGATCCGGTCGAAGTGGATGATGAGTGCTCGGTGGCGGCTCGGGTCTTTCGCGAGCAGCGGGTCAGCACCTTCGACCCAACCAACCCCGACTCAGTGGCTCCCGAGTGCGGCGATGCCCGGGGCTATCGGGGGCACTCGTTCATCAGCGTGCCCATCTGCTATGGCACCGACGGCGCCGGGCTCCGCTGCGTCGGCGTGATCAACCTGACCGACCGCATCGGTGGAGACCGCTTCACCCTGGACGACCGGAAGCTGGTCAGTGCGGTGGCCAATCAGATTGGTGCGGCGGTGGAGAACGCCCGACTGGTCGACCGAGACCTGCAGCAGCAGCGGCTGCAGCGGGAGCTGGAGCTGGCGCACGACCTCCAGCTGAAATTGCTGCCTTCTCCTTCCGTGCTTCAGGGAGACGCCGAGGTGGCGGCGCGGTGTCTGCCGGCCGACTCGGTCGGCGGTGATTTCTACACCTTCAGTCGTTTGGGCCGGGGCCGGGTGGGCGTCATGCTGGGCGACGTGGCCTCGCACGGGTTCTCCGCCGCTCTGGTCATGGCATTGGTGATGTCTGCCGCGGGCATCCACGCCGCCGCCGAAACCACACCGGACGAGACCCTCACTGCACTGCTCGAAAGCCTGGCCACCGAGCTGACCAAGACGGAAATGCATTTCAGCGTGTTCTACGGGGTGCTCGACCCCAAGGGGCGGCGGCTGTCATACGCCAGTGCGGGCCACCCGCACGCCTTCCGGATTCCGCGCTCCGGACCGCCTGAGCGGCTCGAGGCCACGGCGCCTCCTCTGGGACTCGCCGCGCTGGGCACCATAGAACGGCGCCAGCTGGCCTGGACGCCGGGAGCGGACCTGCTGGCGCTTTGGACCGATGGTCTGGTAGACGCCCGGAACGAGGCTGGTGAGGCGTACGGAGAGCAGCGGCTGCTCAGCAGCCTCGCGGCGCACCGGACCGAGCCGGTCGAGTCGATCGTCAATGCCGCGCTGGCAGAGGCAGAGTCCTTCGGCGGCCAGCCGATCGACGACCGGACGCTCCTGGTCTTGCGGATCTGACGTGCCCCGGGCGAAGCGCCGCCTGGGCCAGCACTTTCTCTCCGACCCCGGCATTCTGGCCCGCATCGCCGACGCACTCGAAGCCAAATCGGACGAGACCGTACTCGAGATCGGCCCCGGCCCCGGCGGACTCACCGCCGCACTCGTGAGCCGAGCCGGGCGGGTCATTGCCATAGAGAAAGACCGCGATCTCATTGCTCCGCTCCGGGCACGGTTTCCCTCGGTCGAGCTGGTCGAGGCCGACGCCCTCAAGGCCGATTGGGGGAGCATCGCAGGTGGGCCCTATCTGGTTGCCGGAAACATCCCTTACAACATCACGTCACCGCTGCTGGACAAAGCGCTAAGTCCCCCGATGCCGCGCCGCATCGTCTTTCTGGTGCAGAAGGAAGTGGCGGACCGGGTGACGGCGCGGCCGGGAACGTCGGCGTATGGCGCACTGAGCGTTGGAGTCCAGGCCGTCGCCAGGGCGGAGCGTTTGTTTTCCGTTTCCGCGGGAGCGTTTCATCCCCGACCGCAAGTCGATTCGGCGGTTCTGCGTCTGACTCCGCTGGAGCAGCCGCTGATCTCGCTGGATCAGCAGGACAGCTTTCGGGCAATGGTCGTAGGTTTGTTCGGGTTTCGCCGGAAGCAGCTGCTCCGAGGCGTCCGGGAGCTCACCGGATGGGAGCCCACTCGTGCCGGAGAACGACTGGAGCGTGCCGCCATAGATCCAACCACTAGGCCGGAAATGCTGAGCCCCGGGGATTTCGTGAGGCTCCACCACGCAGTCGTTGACGGAGGATGGCGTAGACGGTAACTTTGTGAAACATTTCACATAAGAAGCAAACGCTGCATGCGCAAAGTCGCCGAGTCCACCGTCCGTCGTCTCTCGCTGTATCTCCGTTTCCTGGAAGAATTCGAAGGACAGGGCATTGGCACCGTGAGCTCCGGCGAGCTGGCGTCGCGAGGCGGGACGACCTCAGCCCAGGTCCGCAAGGACCTCTCATTCTTTGGATCGTTTGGCAAACGGGGGCTGGGATACCCGGTCCCGGAGCTGGCGGATCGGCTGCGCGAGATACTCGGACTCAAACGGCGCTACCGGGTGGGGATGATCGGGGCAGGGAAGATCGGAAGCGCGCTGGTTCAGTACCGCGGATTCAAGCAGCGGGGCTTCGACATCGTTGCCATCTTCGACAGTGATTCAGGCAAGATCGGGCGGCAATGGAACGGGCTCACGGTGCTGGACATCGCGAACCTGGAGAAGGAGCTGCAGCGTCAGCCGGTGGATATGGCGGTGCTGGTGGTCCCCGCCGATGTGGCCCAGGGTGTGACCGATCGGCTGGTAGGACTCAGGATCAAAGCCATTCTGAACTTCGCGCCGGTGCAGCTCTCCGTCCCCGACGATGTAGTGGTCAAGACGGTCAATCTGGCGCTCGAGCTCGAGACGTTGAGTTACGCGCTGGCCAGCCGCTAGTAGGGGCCGCAGCTCCCGGCGAGACGGAGTCATTCCGAGCATAGCGAGGAATCGTCCACCATGATGTTCGCACTCCGATGTATAGCGGCAGGCCGTCCGATTTCTCGCTGCGCTCGAAATGACGCGCACGCCCATATCTCACTCACGTATTGCATCCTTTGTCTGCTGGCTTTGCTGCCAGTGACGCTCTCCGCCCAGCAAGCCTCTTACGATCTCATCATCCGGAACGGCCACATCGTCGATGGCACCGGGTCGCCCTGGTATGCGGGCGATGTGGCCATCCGCGACGGCAAGATCGCGGCAATTGGAGCGGTGCTCGGCGCCAGGGCAGGGAAGACCATCGATGCGCACGGGATGGTAGTGGCTCCCGGCTTCATCGATATGCTGGGGCAATCGGATCTGACGATTCTGGTCCGGCCCGACCTCCCGTCGAAGATATTTCAGGGGATCACGACCGAGTTTACCGGAGAAGGCAGCAGCGTCGCCCCGCTGAACGCTCGAATCATCGCTGCGGATCGCCTGGTTTACGACCACCTCAAGATCACACCCGACTGGCAGACCCTGGGCCAGTACTTTGCCCGGCTCGAGCGCCAGCGCATCGGCATCAACGTGGGTGACTATGTGGGTGCGACCCAGGTGCGCCGCATGGTGATCGGGGACGACAATCGACCGCCCACGGCGGAGGAGCTGGAGCGGATGCGCCGTCTGGTCCGCGAGGCCATGCAAGACGGAGCGATGGGACTCTCCACCTCCTTGCAGTACCCCCCGGCTCCGTATGCTAAAACCGACGAGCTGATTGCTCTGGCGGGTGAAGCCTCCCGGTACGGCGGCAGCTATGCCACCCACATGCGCTCCGAGTCCGATGAGATTCTGCCTGCTCTGGATGAAGCCATTCGGATCGGGCGGGAGGCCAAACTCCCGGTGGAGATCTGGCACATCAAGGTGGCCGGGAAACGCAACTTCGGACGAATGCCGGAGGTAATCGGGAAGATCGACTCGGCCCGGAAGGCGGGGGTGGACATCGCGGCCGATACCTATGCCTACACCGCCTGGTTCAACTCGCTTTCGGCCATGGTTCCACCCTGGGCCCACGATGGCGGCACCGAGAAGCTGCTCGAAAGGCTCAAGGACCCGGCGGCACGGAAACGGATCCGGCGGGATATGGAGACGCAGGGCTCGTGGGAGAACAACGCCTGGCAGGAGATCTCGAACCCGGATGCCATCCTGATCGGCGCGGTGCAGAATCCGGAGTTGTTGCCGCTTCAGGGAAAGACGCTGGGCGCGATCGCCCGGGAGAAGAAAGCCGACCCGCTTGACGCCTTGCTCGATCTGCTGATCGCCGATCGCGCCTTCACCTCGGTGGCGGTCTTCGGCATGGACGAACGCGACGTGACTCTGGCGCTGCTGCAACCCTGGGTCTCGGTCAACAATGACTCGGAGGGGACCGCGCCCGATGGCATCCTGGGGCAGGAGCACCCTCACCCTCGGGCATACGGCACCTTCCCCCGAATCCTGCGGAAATATGTGCGGGAGGAGAAGCGTCTCAGCCTGGAGGAGGCCATCCGGAAGTTCAGCTCGTTGCCGGCTCAGCGAATGCATCTCGCCGACCGGGGCGTGCTCAAGGCGGGAATGTGGGCGGATATCGTAGTCTTCAATCCGGACAGCGTGAGAGATCTGGCCACTTTCGAGAAGCCCAACCAGCTGAGTGAAGGCATGCGCTGGGTCCTGGTGAACGGGGTGCCGGTGATCGCCGACGGCAAGGCGACGGGCGCATTACCCGGAAAGGTTCTGCGTGGACCCGGCGCGATGGCTGCAAGGACCCGCTAGCCTCTGCGGAGCTTCGTTGCGGCGCAGAGGGAAACGAGCTTCTGACCTACCCTCCAGCGCATGACTCCGAATAGTTTGTGGTATGTCCGTTCACGTCACTTCTGAAATCGGGCCGCTGCAAACGGTCC
>DATFQK010000363.1:0-5241 GCA_035264345.1 Gemmatimonadales bacterium
CTCGACGTCCCCTTCACCATTGCCGATGCCACCACGCTCACTGAAGCCGGCTACGTCGGAGAGGACGTTGAGAACATCCTGGTCCGGCTGCTCCAGGCTGGCGAGTTCAACGTGGCGGAATGCGAGCGGGGCATCGTATACATCGACGAGATCGACAAGATCGCGCGGAAGTCGGAAAATCCCAGCATCACTCGGGATGTCTCGGGCGAAGGCGTCCAGCAGGCGCTGCTGAAGATTCTGGAAGGCACTATCGCGTCGGTGCCGCCTCAGGGCGGCCGGAAACACCCGCAGCAGGAATACATCCAGATCAACACCAAGGACATCCTCTTCATCTGCGGCGGCGCGTTCGATGGACTGGAAAAAATCATCGAGGCGCGCACCGGGCGCCAGCAAATCGGGTTCAGCACCGACGAGCGCAAGTCCACGCCGCAGCTCAACAAGGGCAACCCCTACTCCGAGGTTGAGCCCGACGATCTGCTCCGATTCGGCCTGATACCGGAGCTGGTCGGGCGTCTGCCGGTGGTGGTCTCGCTCGAGGCACTCGACGAAGAGGCTCTGATCCGGATTCTGGTAGAGCCCAAGAATGCCCTGACGAAGCAGTACAAGAAGCTGTTCGAGCTGGAGGACGTCGGCCTCACCTTTGATCCCGAGTCTCTCCGCGCCGTGGCCCAACGCGCCCTGAAACGCGGCACCGGCGCTCGCGGGCTCCGCGCCATCCTGGAAACGATGATGACCGACATCATGTTCGATCTGCCCAACCGGGAAGATGTCCGGGAAATCGTGATTACCAAGGAAGCCATCAGCGAGGGCACGTCGCCCCTGATCGTCACCGAGCGCGCACGGACCAAGCGGGAGGCGTGACACCAGCGGGGCAGCGGGGCAGCGGGGCAGCAGGAGCAGAGCCGAAGGAGGCAGAGAGAAGTCACAGGGGCGCACTGGGTGCGCCCTTCTCACGTGCAGCTGGTGCACCCAATCCGCTGGCCTCCCAGCCGGTCGAGTTTGTCGGCTCCTTTCCCGACCCCGGCGTACGGCTGGATCCTTTGCTTCCCGAGATCGCCTTCATCGGGCGATCGAACGTGGGCAAATCGAGCCTGATCAATGCTCTGCTGGGCCGACCCGGGCTCGCCCGGGTCAGCGGCTCTCCCGGGAAGACCACGCTCCTCAATTTTTACCGCCTGCCATCGCTCTATCTGGTGGACCTGCCGGGCTATGGCTTTGCCCGGGCCAGCAAGACCGACCGGGCAGGCTATCGGAAGCTCGTCAACGGCTATCTCCGGAGCAGGCAGACGCTGAGCGGGATCGTGTGGCTGCTCGACATTCGGCATGACCCATCGAAGGAAGATCGGGAGATGCAGGAATTATTGATCGAGAGTGGCCGGCCCGTGCTAGCGGTCCTGACCAAATCGGATAAGTTGAGCCGCTCCGCCGCTGCCGCCCGTCAGCGTGAGCTGGCGGAGATCCTGCAGCTCCGGACGGAACAGATCGAAATGACCAGCAGCCGCTCGGGACTGGGAACCTCCGAGCTGGCCCAGAGTGTCTTGGCCGCCGTCCAGGGGGAAAGCCGATGAGCCTGCGTCATATTAGTCTCGCTGTTCTGGCGCTGGGATGCGCTCACCCGGCTACAGGCCAATCTCCGAATCAGGGCCGGCCCCTCCCCCAGGGATATGGCAGCCTGACGCAGGACGATCTCTCGCTCCGAGTGGGCGACGATAATCTGGTCATCCGATTCGTCCCCTTGGATCCCAGGCTCATGCCCCTCTTGGCCCGGGACGCCGCTCAGTCGCTCCGGTTCCTGCTGGACACACACAAGCGCGCCGTTGATTCGGTGGCCTCGCGGGCCGGAGTGGCCACGCCGGGTATTGGGTTGGTCAGTTTCTTCGGACAACGGGCCGATGCCAGGTTCGACCCCCAGACATTGACGATTCTCATCAGAAACCGGGTTTTCCGTCCCCTCGGCGTGATCGCACTGAGTCCGAGGTTCAATTCTCAACAGCTCGGCGTACGAGAGCAGGCCAGTGCGCTATACCTGTTCGAGGAGGAGATACCGGTGAACGACTCGTTCGTGCTGTCGTATGGAGTGTTGACCTCGGAAGACTGGGAGCGGAAGCTGCCGCTGTTGGACCGGGAGCGGGCCCGGGTGGCGGCCCGTTCCAGAACCGAACCGGTCGACACCGGTCGCTAACCGGTCAAGCCGAGTAAAAGCGTAGTACCCCCTCAAACGGTTTACCTGATACCAGCATCGCGGTCGACAGTGCGTCGGCCTCGATGCCGGTCCGGGCCAGCACACTGACCTGTATCAGTGCGTCAGCCGGCCAGCCGCTCTCGGGATTCATCACATGTCCCCTGATAGCCCGCCCGAAACGAACCACCGACATAGTGTTGGACGAGGTGGCCAGGGCGGCGTCGCGGAGACGCGTCGAAGCCAGTGGGGCTGCCCCGGGGTGAGAGCCCGCAATGTCCACCTGCCATCCAGCTTCCCCCGGTGGGGCGCCCAGCGCAAAACAGTCGCCGCTCACGTCCAGAAAGGCGCGCTCGATACCCAGCGCACGAAGCCGACCGACGGCGCGGTCCAGTCCATAGCCTACCCCAATTCCCCCTAGATCGAGCCGGGTACTCGAACTCGGCAGTGAAGCTTTGTCTCCGTTCAAGAGAATGGAAGCCGCGAGCACCGATGCTCTTGCCTCGGCCAACTCTGCCGCGGACGGATGGGAGCGGCGGGCAGACCGGAAGCCCCAGGCTGCCATCAACGGCTCGACCGCCGGATTGAAAGCGCCCCGGGTGAGTCGCTCGAATCGTAAGGACTGGGCCAGGACCCCTGCGAGATCGGATCCCACTCGAATGCCAGACCGGCCTGCGTGACGATTCAGCTCCGAGAGATCGCTGGTGTCGCTGAACCGGGTCAGGTGGTCCTCTACCGCCCTCAACTCGGCCAGAGCCGCCTCGGCAGCGGCGTAGCCCTGATCCTCGGAAGACGCGAACAGCTGAAGATGTACCGGCTGACCCATGGCCCAAGACCAGCGTTCGATCAGCCGGACAGGGCCACGCACGGAGAGGCGGACCGGCGGACTGGCGGAGAGGTGCAGGGCCGGAAGCAGGGAGGCTGCCAGGCCGCTTCCGAAGGCCTCCAGAAAACCTCGGCGATTCACTGGGATACTCGCCGGCGAATCATCAGCTCACGCAAGATGAAAAAGGTCTGCAAATAGAAGGTGACGGCCATCAGGCCGCTCGACAGCCCCAGCAGCCAGCTGAAGCGCGCGTCCACGTATCGCATTAACCACATTGCCGAGAACGAGATCAGAAGCGCAACGAATGGTTCGGCAATGAGAAAACGGCGGAGCCGCTCGGATGGACGGCCACACAGCGCCAAGGCCAGGCCACTCAGGACGAATATCACCGCCATGCTCAGCAGGTGCGTGTGGGTGATCGTCAGCATCTCGGCCAGGGATTTGGGAAACTGCATAGCGGCATCGGCCGATTCCGCCTCGGAGCCCCGATACCGGTCGGCAACCCCTGCCGGAGTCATGCCGGTGGTGTGATGGATGAAGAGCAGTGATGTGGTGTAGCCCACCAGCTGCACGATGGTGATCCACCGCCCCACCGTTCGCACCGGTTCCGATACTGTGCTCCAGGTGATCCGGCTCCCGTTCACCGAATTTTCCCGGCCACGTGCCACGCCGTCAGATCGCTCAAGGCCTTGCGGACGCCCAGGGTGACCGAATGGGAGCTGATTGTGGCTCCCGATATGTTGCGGATGTCTTTGCCGACAACGAGCTGGGCATCAGCGCGCTTGCCGCGGAACTGTTTTCGCCAAGGCTCATAAGCCACTTCGCCCCCATACGGCTCGCGATAGACCAGGACGTCGATGTCTTTGATGGCATTTGCAGGATCGATTGCGACCAAAAACGTGATCTGCTGATCCTTTCCCTTCACATTCCTGGCCTGGGCAAAGCCAAGCAGGGCTCCGGCCCGGGAAATCCGGAGGACCGATGCCGTGTCCACCTTGACAGTATCCACCTGCGCGGGATCGCCGAAAATCCGGCGGATCGCCTCGGCAACCTTCTTGGGAGGCGCAGACTGGGCAAGCAAGGGGGAGAGGGAACAGGGGAAAACTGAGAGGGAAAGACCAACGAGAATCCAGGCCAGTGTCAGAGGTGAAGCAGGCAGAAAGCCGGCCCCAGGCAGCTGGCGCTGATGGCTTTGCCTCGGTCCTGCGACCACAGACCCCCAACTCACCTGTCCCATCTCACTTTCTTACCTCGCCACTAAAACTGATACCCGATGCCGAGGCTCAGCAACTCGCCTTCCGCCAGCTCGGCCTTGGTTCGCTGAAGCTGATAGTCGCCTTTGAACACCACGTTGTAAACCGGCTTATAGGACAGACCAAAGGTGGTAATCCGTCGAGCCAGAGATCCGTCCTTGACGACCCCGGCAGGAACATCGGCATGGGTGTCGTACTGTTCGTACCGCAGGAAGGCGTTGAGCCGTTGAGCGGATGCCGGGGACAGGGCAGACAGAAGATTGTAGGCCCCCTCGACGTAAGCTCCGGCAATCCGGCTCCCGACGTTATTGCCAAATGCGGCATTGATTTCGTCGGCGTCGGCAATGCTCACATTGGCGACAACCCCCCGGAGCATGAGAGGACCCACCTCGTAGCGAACATCAGCGGAGAGGAGCGCTACCGCATTGTCGAAGGTGCCGGTGCCGAGGGCCGGTTCCTGGCTTGCGCTGCCGCCGTACCAGAAGGAGCCGCCGACCCGGAGGCCGGGGCGGACCCACTCGAGTCTTCCGGTGAACGACGGATTGGCGAAGGTCGCATTCTGTCCTTCCTGCCGGCCCCCGCGGATGCCGGACACCGCATCGAACCCTTCGGCCTTGAGCCCGTTCAGCAGGTACACCCGGTAGCTCAGTCCTCTAGACCCCGGCAGTGTTCCGACCGCACCGACGCCGAGCTCTCGCCAGGTGGTCGGCAGCACGTCGTGGTCAAACAGCGGGCGATCCACACCGTTGAAGGTGGGCGGCTCGTGGGTCTCGTTCACGATACCAATGGGTGGAAGCACCAATCCGGCACGCAGAGTAAAGGCGGGAGAGATCAAATAGTCGAGGTAGATCTGCTCCAGCGCCACCTCGCCACCGGCCGCACCACCCTCGATCTTCGCATCCTCCACTTCCAGTTCCGACCGGAATGCCAGGTGCTCGTTGAAGCTGTGCGCGAGGTAGACGACGAAGCGGCGAACGTTGATC
>DATFQK010000364.1:0-6588 GCA_035264345.1 Gemmatimonadales bacterium
GCCTCTCTCCCTGCCATAGATACACGTATCCCAGGCCGACCTCGCCTCGAGATCCTGAGAGTCCGGGTGAGCAGCTGGTGATATGCCTGCTCGGCAGACGCGAGATCGCCGCTCCAGGCGCTGACCTGTGCCCGTCCGGCCAGATATACCAACGACGAGTCGAGCTTGGCTGAACAGTGCATCGCCTGCCTTGGCATCGCCCAGCCGCAGTCTCGTGAATCCCAGACCCACCCAGGCCTCCAGGTTTTGCGGGCAGAGCCGTTGCGCCGCCTCAAATCGCTCGCTCGCTTTTGGGGTGGAGTCGCCCCGGTAGGCTCGCGATCCGGCAGCGAGAATGGAGTCCGCCCTGGGAGGGCAGGGGGTCTGGGCAGTTAGCGGTACCGCCGACGATAGGGCGGCGGCACAACCGATCGTGGTCTAGGCATGTAAGTTCAGGATCATGGCGGCAGATCAATCTACCGAGGCCACTCGAGCGCTGGGCCGCTCACTGGTGGATACCTTCGGACGCGGCTGGGCCACCTGCGATATGAGCTTGCTGATGACGGTGTACGCCCCGAATGCCGTATTCATAGAGACGCCGTTCACCGCCCCGATCCAGGGTACCGACGCCATTCGCGGCTACTGGAATGAAGTGCCCTACAACCAGTCGGAGATCACCTTCAGCTCCGGGGAGATCTACGCCGCTGGGCCCTGGTTCTCCACCGAGTTCAAGTGCGTCTTCCGGCGGCGGCGTACCGGCGAGTGGGTCGAGGCCCGGGGGGCGATTTTCTGTGAGACTGAAGCCGGCCGGATTACCGAGATGCGAATGTATTGGCATCGCTGGAACGGCGGGCGAGAAACTTCAATTGCATGAAAAGAGGACATTTATCCCCAACCGTAATTCTTAAGCAGTTAGTTTGTAAGCACATACACGGTGGCACGGTGTTCGCAGCGGTGACGGGGCCAATGCCGTACCGCCGGCCGTCCATCGTAGTTTAGGTTGTTCGGGAGGCTCCTATGATCAGCGTGCTGCTTCTACCGTTTCTGCTCGCTGCCGACTCCGGCTCATCTCAGCCGTTTGCTGCCGCGCACGACGATCCCCCAATCCAGCTCTGGCTCAATAACGACGGACAGTTCTTCCCGGGCGACCACGCCACGGTTGAGGTGCGAACCGAGGACGATGGCTACCTCCTCATCCTTCAGGTGGATCCCGAGGGCTACCTCCGGGTGCTGTTCCCGGTCGATCCCGACAAGGATAATTTCGCGCGTGGAGGTAAGAGGTATGAGGTAAAAGGGCGAGGAGGCAGGGATGCCTTCGAGACCGATGCCAAAGGCCGTGGTACCGTGTACGCGGCAGTTTCGCGGGAGCCGTTCCGGTTTGAGGGATTCGTCACCGGAGGGCACTGGGACTATGGGGCGCTTGCGCCTTCCCGGCTTGCGAATGATCCGGAGCAGGAGCTGAATGACCTGGTCCGGCGGATGGCTCAGGGCGACTTCGATTACGATTTGCTCAACTACAACGTGGTCGAACATACCGCCTACGCCGACTATACCTCGCACTATTACGGGTCGGCGTACCATGATGCCTGGTGCTACAGCTGCGGTGCGTACTACGGGTCGCCCTTCGGAGTCTCGATCGTCTTCGGTCGTCCTTATCGCAGTTACTACTACGACCCGTACTTCTACGCCTATAATCCGTTCTACAACCCGTTCTTCTACAACCCCTATTACTACGCGCCGGCCTACTATCCCCACTACGTCTATCCGCGGCCATACTATTACCACCCCTATGGCTACTATCCCTATAGCGGTGGCCGGTATGGACCGTACGGCTACGGGAATCCCTACACCCCCTACGGTTTGGGGGGGCGCTTTGGCGGCTATCGCGACCGCCGTACCGACATTCGAACGGTGAATACGGGGTACCGTTCCCCCCTTTCCCCGGTGCGTGGACCGGGCCTCGCAGGTGCCACTCGCCGGGTCGGACAAGGACCTGCTTCCGCACTTCCGGATGGTCCGGCGCCTCGGCGGCTGACCGACAATGCTTCCCGGGGCCAGGGCCGTCCGGAAGCAAGACGGGCACGGCCGGCGGAGCGAAGCGACGGTCGTTCGGCCGGAGAACCCCGGCTCATTCGGCGGGAAATTGAGGCGAGACCCTCGCGCGGGTCATCCGGAGAACGGACTATCCGCGAGTCGCCCCGGTCGGCCGAGGGGGAGCCAATTAGAGGAGCGCCTTCTCGCCGAGAGGTCGATCGCGGTAGCTCAGCGCCGCGCTCGAGCGGCGGGGGCGCTCGGACAGAGGGACGGAGCTCTGGTGGTGGTGGCGGTGGCGGCGGTGGTCACGATGGCGGAGGCGCTCGATCTTCAGGTGGTAGAGGTGGCGGAGGTGGTGAAGGCGGAGGTCGCCGACCCCGCTAGGAGCGTTCCGGGTCGGGGTGACGGTCAGCCCCGACCCGGAATCTTTTATCTCAACTCTCGTTTGAGCCCTGATGCCTCCGGGCATAATCGAGACCCCATTCCATCATCTCGGCGCTGCGAAGCCCCACCTGCATGGCCTGATCCACGGCATCCTGCTCTTCCATATGTTGATCGAGCATGAGATAGGGAATCAGGGCGCCGCCTACCCGGTTACCGCTTCCGCAGTGACAGAAAATGTTTCGTTCTCCCGCGCCTCGCAGCACGGCAAGGATACGGTCCAGCGTGGCGTCATCCAGAGCGCCGGCCCTCACCGGTATGTTGACGTACTCCATGCCGAGCTCCCGCACCACCGCGGCCTCATCGATTGGGCGAGGCTCCATGGGGTCCCGGAAATCCAGCACCACGCCACCGCCCGCCTCTTTCAGGGCGAGAAGTTGCGCAGCATTGGGCTGACCCCCGGTGATCACATTGGTCAGGATCTGACAAGCGTTGGGAACGCCGTGCATGGCGTGAAGCAGATCGGGCATTGAGGAAAGGTAATTACCTTTAGGACGTGCTCCGACTCGCCATAGCCCAGATACGGCCCCACAAGGGTGCGTACGAGCAGAATCTCTGCCGGTTAGGCGCGCTGTTTCGGGAAGTGGGCCATTGGCCCGAGCCGCCGGACCTGATCGTTGCACCTGAGTCCACCCTCACCGGCTACTTCCTGGAGGGCGGGGTGCGCGATCTTGCCGTGCCCGCGGAGCAGCTGTTCGACGATTTGAGCCGGCAGCATGCCGAAGCCGGCACTCCCTCCCTGGACATCGCGCTGGGCTTCTACGAGGTCCACGGAAACCGGCTCTACAACTCCGGACTCTACGCTACCCTGGGAGGATCGGACGCCGGGATCCGCCACATCCACCGCAAGATCTTTCTGCCGACCTATGGCGTCTTCGACGAGGAGCGGTTCGTGGAGGCTGGCCGCAGCGTGCAGGCGTTCGATACTCGCTGGGGTCGAGCCGCGATGCTCATCTGCGAGGACGCCTGGCATTCCTTTACGCCCATGCTCGCGGCACTCGACGGCGCGCAGCTGATCATCATTCCCAGTGCCAGTCCCGCTCGCGGGGTGGTCACCAGCGACGATACCGCGGGGCGTCCCGTGAGCCTGGCCCGCTGGGCCCGATTAGCTCAGGACATTTCCGGTGAGCACGGCGTCTACGTCGCGCTGCCGCAGTTGGTGGGATTCGAGGGCGGCAAGGCATTCCCCGGCGGGTCGATCCTGGCCGGTCCCCGGGGGGACATTCTGGCTCAAGCGCCGGTGTTTCAGGAGGCAATCATTCCCGCGGTGCTGGATTTCGAGGAGATCACCCGCGCCCGGGTAGATCTTCCCCTCCTCGCCGATCTCGAGATGCGACTGCCTCATCTCCTGGGATCGCTGCATCACGCCAGGCGAGAGAAGCATGGCAGCGGGGCAGCGGGGCAGCGTGGCGGAAGATCGGTTCAGGACTCCCCGGTGCCGGAGCGAGCTACTGCCGATGCTTCTGCCCGGCCGCCCCGCCGGCCCGCCGCCCCGCTTCCGCCCTCACCCGCCCGCTTCCATCCCAAGCAGGACCCGCTCGCCATTGATTCAGAGCTCACCCGGCGCTGGCTGGTCGAGTTCATCCGCGACGAGGTGCAACGCCGCCGCAAGTTCGAGCGCGTGGTGATCGGCCTCTCGGGAGGAGTGGACAGCTCGCTGGTGGCATATCTGGCCGTCGAGGCCTTGGGCCCGGCCAACGTGATGGGGATCCGGATGCCCTATCGGACCTCGAGCCGGGAGAGTCTCGACCACGCGCAGCTGGTAATCGAAGCGCTCAAGATTCCCAGCAGAACGGTGGATATCTCTCTCGCCGTTGATGCCCTCGCCTCGGCCATCGGTGGAGAGGTGGAGCCGGCCCGGCTGGGGAATATCATGGCCCGCACCCGCATGATCACTCTTTTCGACCTGTCGGCAGCGTTGCGCGCTCTACCGCTGGGTACCGGGAACAAGACCGAGCGGTTGTTCGGCTACTTCACCTGGCATGCCGACGACTCGCCGCCGGTGAACCCTATCGGCGATCTGTTCAAGACCCAGGTCTGGGCTTTGGCCCGGCATCTGCGCCTGCCCGAGGTCATTGTGGCCAAGCCCGCCAGCGCCGACCTGATCAAGGGCCAAACCGATGAGGGTGACTTCGGGATCTCCTATCCTCGGGCCGATGCTATCCTGCACTGGATCCTTCTGGGCTACCGCCAGCCGGAAATCGCTGCCCTGGGCTTCGAGGAATCGGAAATTCATCTCGTCCGCAGTCGGCTCGACTCCACCCACTGGAAACGGCGACTGCCCACGGTCGCCATGCTGAGCGGGACGGCGATCGGTGAGTACTATCTCAGGCCGGTGGATTATTAAGAGGGCGGAGAGGGCTCGTCCCATGTCCTACTCTGTCGGTCAGATCACCACGTTCGTCATGCCCCACATGCAGAATGTCCGGGGCGACCTGTTCGGCGGTGAGCTGATGGCACTGGTCGACCAGGCGGCGGCGGTGGCGGCCATCCGGCACGCCGGCGGTCCTGCCGTGACCGCCAGCATCGAGCGGGTGGATTTCCGGGAGCGCATTCCGGTGGGCGCGCTGGTGACGTGCATGGCCACCGTGGATTACGTCGGCAACTCGTCGATGGATATAACAGTCGAGGTCTATGCCGAGCGGGTCAGCAGCGGTGAGCGGCGACACACTCATACCGCCCACGTGGTCTTCGTGGCCCTGGACCAGGAGGGCCGGCCGACACGAGTGCCGCGCCTGGTGCCGGAGACCAGCGAAGAGCGCGCCCGTTATTCCCGGGCCGAGGGCCAGCACCGGAGGAAAGAGCGGTCTTGACCCGGTCAGCCGCGGTGGTGCTGAGCGGCGGTGGTGCCAAGACCGCAGCCCACCTGGGAGCCTGTCGAGCTCTGAAGGAAGCGGGGTTTGAGCCGACCTGGTACGTCGCAACTTCGATGGGGGCGGTGGTGGCGGCGGGTCTGGCCAGCGGAATGGGCAACGATGAGCTGCTCGAGCGGATGGCCGAGATGGGTCCCCGCGGCATCGTGCGGGATCGATGGACCCCGGTGGCCGGACTGTATCTCCGCTCCTTGCTCAAGCCGGGACCGCTTCGAGCCGCCATCGAGGCCATCGTTCCCGCCCGCCGCTTTGCCGACCTCACCGTCCCACTGACGGTCACCGCCGTGGATCTCGACACCGGAGAGCTGGTGCTCTTTGGCTCGGGGGCCGGCGATGCTCCGCTGATCGACGTGCTCTGTGCGACCTGCGCACTTCCCCTCTACTACCCTCCGGTAATTATCAACGGCCGGAGGTTTGGGGACGGCGGCCTGCGCGCCGTCGTGCCGTTCGAGCCCGCAGCCGACCTGGAGGTGGAGCTGGTCCTTGCGGTAGACGTGGGACCGGGCTTTGACACGGCTTCGGGCAACCCGCCTCCTTCGCCTCCGCTGCTGCGAGCGCATGATGACGCGGTCGGAATTCTTATGGCGGGAAACACCCAGAGTCAGTTAGCCGTTTGGGGGGCGCACCCCGGTCGGCCACCGCTGGTGTACGTCAGACCCCGGGTGGAGCGACATACCACGTTTCGGGTCGATCGAGTGCGCGAGTATGCGCATGAAGGGCGCCGAGCCACACGTGAAGCTCTCGAACGCTGGGGCGCTGACTCTTGACCCCTTCCTCATTGCGGTCAAATTGAGCCCATGAAAGCTTCTGAAGCGATGGTTCCGGATCCGCACGTCGCGGTGGCCGGAGCGATGGCGAGTGAGGTCGCCATCATGCTGAAGACCCGGAACATCTCGGTGGTGCCCGTGGTGGACGACCATCGAACCCGGCGCTTTCTCGGGACTCTCAGCGACCGCGATCTGGTCACCCGTTGCCTGGCCGAGGGCAAGCATCCCTGGCATACCCGGGCCGATTCCTTGATGCGGACCAACTCGCCCGTCGTGCGGCCGGACCGGGAGCTCGACGGCTTCGAGATCCGGATGGACCTCGATCCAAGCGAGTCGCACCTCCGGCCGACCATCACCGTTGTGGACGAGGGCGGGCGGGTGGTAGGGTTCATCAGTCACCCGGAACAGATACCGTTGGTGAAGATCGTGTGGGGATAGGCCACGGAGCCTGCATGCCTGAATTCAAGCTGTTTACCCTGGACGAGGCGGAACGC
>DATFQK010000365.1:0-7018 GCA_035264345.1 Gemmatimonadales bacterium
ATTCAGCAGTCGGCCGACGGAACCCGCAAATATCTCTGGCGCCTGGCCGACGGCGAAGCCATCGAGTCGGTCCTGATCCCAACGGGCAATCGTCGAACGCTTTGCATTTCTTCGCAGGCCGGCTGTGCTCTGGGCTGTACCTTCTGCGCCACCGGCCGCATGGGGTTCCGGCGCAACCTCACTCCCTTCGAGATCGCGGGGCAGGTTCGGGAAATCGTGCTGGCCAATCCGGACGAGAAGCCAACCAACATTGTCTTCATGGGCATGGGCGAGCCGCTGCTGAACTGGCCCTCAGTGGACACTGCCCTCAGCGTTTTCAACAGTCCCGAGGGTTTTGAGATCGGCGCCCGGCACATCACCCTCTCCACTGTGGGGATCATTCCCGGAATGGTCGAATTCGCCAAGCGGCCGGAGCAGTTCCGTCTGGCGATCTCGCTCCATGCTCCGACATCGCCGCAGCGCCGGGGCATCATGCCGATCGAGAAGAAGTACGACCTCGAGGCGGTGCTCAAAGCCGCGGAAGCATTCCGCAAGCGGATCACGTTCGAGTACGTGATGATCGGGGGATTCAACGACACCGATGAGGATGCGGACGAGCTGGCCCGGCTGGCGCGTCGCATGGGTGCGCTGGTGAACATCCTGCCACTGCACCCTGGCGGCGCTCCGGACTTGACACCGACCACGGCGTCGCGGATTCGAACATTTGCCGACCGGCTGCGGAATCAGGGAATCGAGGCCGTGGTACGGCGAAGCCGTGGGCTCGACATCAATGCGGCCTGCGGACAGCTCCGGGTGGAAGTCGAAAGAAAGAGGACAAATCAGGCGCTGTCACCCTGAGCCGGAGCAAGGCGCAGGCGAAGGGGCCGAAACCTCAATCGCGGTTCCGGCCCCTTCGCTACGCTCAGGGTGACATCCGTCAGATATTAGCCCGTCGCTCCGAAGCCGGCCGCAATCGTATTGATGGAGAGGAGCAGTGCCGACAGCTGCTCTTCCTGAGTCTTGTCTCCTCCCGACTCCCGAAATCGCCGCAATAGCTCGATCTGCTGTCGACTCACCTGGTTGATGGTGGGCAGCCGCCGCGCCAGTCGCCGCCGGAACCTGGGGTAGCGCTCCACCAGCTCCCGCCCGCCGCTGATCTTGAGGACCGCCTCGACGGTCCGCTGGTACTCCTCCTCAACCATCGTCAGAATGGTGTTCCGCACTCGGGGGTCGGGCACCAGCTCGGCATACTCCCGGGCGATCTCGAGATCCACGTACGTCAGCGTCTTCTCCACCTCGTCGACGATCAACCGAAACAGCCGCGACTCGGTGAACATGCGATCCAGCAGCGCGGCCCCGCGCTGGCCCCGGACCTGCAGGAACGTGAGAATACCGCTTCCCACGCCGTACCACCCCGGTACAAAGTGCCGGTTCTGCGACCAGGCAAATACCCAGGGGATGGCTCTGAGATCGCTCAGGGACCGGGCTCCGAATCGCCGGGCCGGGCGGGAGCCCAGGTTGAGCATGGACAGCTCTTCCAGCGGACTGGCGGCCTGATAGTAGGTCAGCAGATCCGGATGGTCGGTCAGGCCGCGATACGATGCCTGCGCCGCTCCTGATAGCGCCTCCATGGCTTCGTCGAACTCCGCCGTGGGTGCCAGGGCCTTCTCGCGTTCCGATTTGAGCGAGTGTTCCACCACGCTGGCCGCCAACAGCTCGATCTGATATTGCGCGGTTCCCCGATTGGCGTACTTGAACGACACCACTTCGCCCTGTTCGGTGATCCGCATCCGGCCCTGGATCGAGCCGGCCGGTTGCGCCGCGATAGCCCGGCCCGTGGGCGCTCCACCCCGGCTGACCGATCCTCCGCGGCCATGAAAGAAGGCAATGGGAATTCCGGCTTCCTGACCCAGGCGAGTGAGCTTGGTCTGCGCCTTGCTCAGCTCCCAATTCGACGTGAGAAAGCCGCCGTCCTTGTTGGAGTCGGAGTAGCCGATCATCACTTCCTGCACCCCACCTTGCGTCCGAACGCTCCGGCGGACCAGGGGCACGGAGAGCAGCTCGCGCATGATGGCGGGAGCCCGCTGAAGATCCTCGATGGTCTCGAACAGGGGCACAATCGGCAGGGTACAGCTCTCGGTTCCCGCGGTATCGGCAAAGAGGCCGGCGTGCTTCGCCAGAAGGTAGGCACCCTGGACGTCGCTCACACTCCGGGTCATGCTGAGCACGAAGCTCCCAAACGCCTCGCGGTCGATCTCCTCCCGAAGTTGGCGGATCAGTTGAAACATGCCGAGGGTTTCGGCCGACTCCGGGGGCAGTTCTGGTGCCTGCGGGTTCCGCGGCAGGTGACGGCCCAGCTCAGTGGTGAGCCAGCGCCGCCAGGCGTCGGAGTCTTCATCCGGGGGATCCCCTGGATTGGACTGGCGCCAAAGGTCGGTCAGCGCGGCGCGAAGCCTGGTCGTGTTCTCCCGCACATCGAGACGGACGGTGCTGAAGCGGAACGACTCCACTTCCCGCCGAACCGGCCGCACCAGCGTAGCGGCCAGCGAAACGCTTCCGGCCGAGCTGAGCGCGTCCTCGATACGGCGCAGATCATTGGCAAGAGCGTCGGCGGAGGGATAGCCGTGCGGACTGGTGACGATCTCGCCCCGCTCGGCGCCGGTCACCATGACATCCAGTCGCCGCAACATGCAGGCGAGATACTGGCGGAACACTTCGCCCGGGTTGCGGGCCGCGATCTCGTCGCCTTCCCCGCTTGCCGCCAACTCCTTTTCCAGCGCCGCCCGAAAGCTCTCGGGCAGTGGCATGGCGCGGTCGGTGATGCTGAGCGCCCTGACCAGCTCTCCCAGACGGCGGCGGTAGCGGCGGAGGCCGGTGAGCCGATTCTCCAGCAGAGTACCCCGGGTCACCGCGTTGGTGACGAACGGATTACCGTCCCTGTCGCCACCGACCCAGGAGCCGAACTGAAAGAAAGGTGGCACCTGAAACGACTCTCCGGGGTACGCCTGTGCCAGGGCCCGCTCCAGCTTCTCCAGTAGATCGGGGACGGATTCGAAGAGAGTCTCGTTGAAGAAGTGAAGCGCCCAGAACACCTCCTGGGGCACGGTTGGCTTGGCCAGGCGCAGCTCACCGGTATTCCAGAGCAGCTCGATCTCATCCTGTAATCCTGCTACCAGTGCCTGGCGCTCGCGCGGCGTCCAGCGGGGCGACTCCAGATCCACCAGGCGGCGGTAGATGCGTCGGTGTTTCTCGAGAACGGTGACACGCTTGGCTTCGGTAGGATGAGCGGTAATCACCGGGCGAACCCGCAGGATCTCCAGCAGCTTCCGCAGCTCGTCGGCGGAGATCTTTGCGGCGGCCGCGCTGGAGATCACCTGGGCAAAGGTGCCCCGCACCTGGTCGTACCCCCGTTCGGCTTCTGTCTGCCGCCGGCGGCGCATGGCCGCATTCTGCTCGGCGATGCTCAGCAGCTGGAACCAGAGCCCCTGCACCTGAAGAGTCCGGGCCAGCAGCTCGGGGCTGAGCTCGGAGGCGGGGCGTTCGCCGCGCAGTGCCGACTCCAACTCCGGTTGCCGCTCCCGTACCAGGCCGAGCAGCAAGCCGGAGAGGAGCTCGACAACCTCGTTGGCGTATGCCGCCGCGCTGGCCGCCGCCGGATCAGACGACTCGGGAAGACCGACCGCTGAGAAGGGATCGAGCAGGGTGTGGGTCACACGACAGGATCGCGCAGCGGCGCACCACTGAAGAATCGCCGCAGGTTTTCGACCGCTCGCTGGCCCATGGCCACCCGGGTCTCGTGGGTGGCGCTACCCAGGTGAGGAAGCAGCACCACGTTCTCCATGGTGAGGAGCTCGGGCGCGATTTGCGGCTCGTGCTCGTAGACGTCGAGGCCGGCGCCGGCAATCGTCCCGTCCGCGAGAGCATCCACCAGGGCAGCCTCGTCCACGACGTCACCCCGCGCGGTGTTGATGAGAAACGCGCTCCGCCGCATCCGAGCGAGCCGCTCCCGGTTCATGAGGTGGCGCGTCTCCGGCGTGGCCGGGCAGTGGAGCGAAACGAAGTCCGACTCTTCCAGAACGTCTTCCGGACTCTGCCGAGACTCCGCCCCGAGCGCGGCTGCTTCTGGTGCCGAGGGTGGGTATGGATCATGAAACAGGATCTTCATGCCGAACCCCATGTGGGCTCGCCGGGCCACGGCGCGCGCAATGCGGCCCATGCCGATCAGGCCGAGAGTCTTCCCGCTGACGTGCGAGCCGAGCATGTGGGTGGGACGCCATCCGGTCCAGGCTCCACAGCGCACGTGGCGCTCCCCTTCCCCGGCCCGGCGACCGACCATGAGCAGCAAGGTCATGGCGATATCGGCGGTGGCTTCGGTCAACACGTCGGGCGTGTTCGATACGGTGAGCCCGCGTGCCTTGGCGGCATTGATGTCGATGTGATTGTAGCCGACGCCGAAGTTGGCCAGCATGCGGGCACGCAACGGCTCGGCACTGAGGACCTGGGCAGTGAGCTTGTCGGTTACGGTGCAGAGAAGCGCGTCCGCGGTGCGCAACGCGTCCTGCAGGCCGGCCGCTCCGAGTGGTCGATCGTCGCGGTTGAGTCTGGCGTCGAAGTCGCGGGTCAGCTCCTCCTCGACAATCGACGGCAGCCGGCGCGTCACCACCACCGTGACGCGGCTGGTCACTTCACGGCGACCGTAGTGCGCTGGGATCGCCTGGCCAGGGCCGCGGCCACCGTGCTGCCCAGCTCCGCCGGACTGGGTGCCACGGTGAGGCCTGCCGTGCGCATGATCTCGGCCTTTTCCGCGGCCGTGTCGCCAAAGGCGGAGATGATGGCCCCTGCGTGGCCCATGCGGCGGCCCTTGGGCGCGGTCAGACCGGCGACATACCCGATCACCGGCTTGCTCATCTTCTCCTTCACGAAGAGCGAGCCTTCGGCTTCCTGGGGACCACCGATCTCGCCGATCATCATCACGGCCTCGGTCTCGGGATCTTCCTCGAACAGCCTGAGCATGTCGACGAAGGAGCTGCCATTGATCGGATCGCCGCCGATGCCCACACTGGTGCTCTGCCCGATGCCGAGCGCGTTCATCTGCGCCGCGGCTTCGTACCCCAGGGTTCCGCTTCGGGTCACCAGTCCGACAGGACCGCGGGAATAGATGTGGCCCGGCATGATGCCCAACATGGCCTTCCCGGCGCTGATGATGCCGGCACAGTTGGGGCCGATCAGCGTAGTGCGCCGCTCCTTGGGGAAGCGCAGCAGGTAGCGCTTCACCATCATCATGTCCTGCGCCGGTATGCCATCGGTGATGGTACAGATGAGGCGGATGCCCGCGTTGGCCGCTTCCATGATGGAATCGGCACAGAACGCGGCGGGTACAAAGATGATGCTGGCGGTGGCGCCGGTGGCCCGCACTGCTTCGCGGACGGTGTTGAAGACCGGGCGATCCAGGTGCCGGGTGCCGCCCTTTCCGGGGGTCACCCCGCCCACGATCTGTGTGCCGTATGCCATCATCTCTTTGGCGTGGAACGTCGCCTTGTCGCCGGTGAAGCCCTGCACCAGCACCCGGGTAGTTTCATCGATGAGGATGCTCATGACTGTCCATTTCCTCCGGCATTGAAGGCTTGAACCACCCGCTCCGCTGCCTCGGAGAGACTGTCCGCCGTGATGATCGGCAGACCACTGTCCTTCAAAATCCTGCGGCCCTCCTCCACGTTGGTGCCGGCCAGACGAACGACCAGAGGAATAGCCAGCTGAGTCTCCCGAGCCGCTTGCACCACGCCCTGAGCAACCCAGTCACAGCGGTTGATGCCGGCAAAGATGTTCACCAGGATAGCGCCGATCTTCTCGTCGGACAGGACCAGACGGAAGGCCGCCGCCACCCGATCAGGGGAGGCCCCACCGCCCACATCGAGAAAGTTTGCCGGGTGCCCGCCGGCGTGCTTGATCATGTCCATGGTGGCCATGGCAAGGCCGGCACCGTTGATGATGCAGCCGATGTCGCCCTCGAGCGCGACATAATTGAGCCCGTACTCGGCCGCCTGGGACTCCCGGGGATCCTCCTCGGCGTAGTCTCGCAGCTCGCTCACGTTGGGCCGGCGGAACATGGCATTGTCATCGAAGGTCATCTTGCAGTCGAGCGCCAGCACCTGGCCGTCCCTGGTCACCACTAGCGGATTGATCTCGACCATGGTCGCGTCGAGATCGCGGAATGCCCGGTACGCGCCCAGGAGGGTAGTGACGGCCCGGCTTACCTGCGCGGGCGCGAGACCGAGGCCATATGCGATTTCCCGGGCCTGAAAGGCGCTCATGCCGATCGCCGGCTCCACCACTTCCCGAAGGATCGAATCGGGCGCGCTCTGGGCAATCTCCTCGATCTCCATGCCGCCCTGGGGGTGAGCCACGATCATGATGCGTTCACTTTTGCGGTCGAGCACCAGGCCGAGATAGAGCTCCCGATCAATGGGCACGGCTGCCTCGACGTAGAGCCGGTGCACCACCCTTCCCTCCGGACCGGTCTGATGGGTAACCAACCGCTTTCCCAGTAGAGCCTTTGCCGCCTGGCGCACCTCATCCTCACTGGAGCAGAGCTTGATGCCTCCGGCCTTTCCCCGGGCGCCGGAATGGATCTGCGCCTTCACCGCCCAGCGCGCTCCTCCGATCTCCGAGGCACGGTAGACCGCCTGTTCCGGACTGTACGCCACGCCACCTTTCGGGATGGCGACGCCGAAGCCGGCGAGGAGCTCTTTGGCCTGATATTCGTGGATGTCCATGGTCGGTCCGGAAAGCAGAAATCAGAAGTGTGAGAGTCGCGAGTCACGAGTCGCGAGTCGCGAGTCAGCCGCGTTCAATCGGACAGAAAGCCTGTCAGACGCCTACCCGCGACTCACGTCCCGCGACTCGCGACTTACCAGTAATCGCCTCATTCATCTCCACCACCACCCGCGCCATTCGAGCCGACGCCGCGTCGATCATTCGTCCATCGAGCTGGGCCGCGCCGCGGCCTTCGCGGGCCGCCTGCTCCAGTGCGTCCAGGATT
>DATFQK010000366.1:0-5442 GCA_035264345.1 Gemmatimonadales bacterium
AACCAGCCGCCCCGCCTTGGTAGGACCGATTCCGGGCGAGCGAAGCAACTCTGCACTTGGCCGCTGGGCCAACCGCCGAAGCGACCCCTCACTGATTTCGAGTAGCTGCCGGGCCAGTTCCAGAACGTCCTGGCCGCCTCCCCCTGTACCTAACACGATGGCAAGAAGTTCGGCGGTCGTCAACGCGGCGGGGCCCAGCGACCAGAGACGCTCCCGAGGCCGATCGGCCTCGGGGATGGTGGAAACCGGGAGAGCCATCCGTCAGGATAGCCGGCCCGATAGCTGGGATGGTGTCATTATCCTGCAGGCACAGCAGAAGTTACGCGCCTAGCGACCGGCTCCATGACACTTCTTGTATTTCCGGCCGGAGCCACAGGGACAAGGATCGTTCCGGCCCACCTCGGGAACGGCCGCCGTTGCCCGGCCTACCGGTCCCATGGAACTGTTCACCGCCGGAGCCGGCATGGATGACGCCGGCGTGGGTGCCGGGGGAGCCACTCGACGGGCGGGCCCGGTGAAGAGATCGTCGGCTCCGACCGGCGCAGGTGCGGGCGCAGGGACTGGAGGCATTCTTCGGGCCTGTGGCTCCGGCCGGGGCGGCTCGGCGCTGACCTGGATCTTCAGGAACCGCTCGGTAAAGGTCGAGTGAATGTCGTGCATGAGGTCTTCGAACATTTCGAAGGCCTCGCGCTTGTACTCGACCAACGGGTCCTTCTGGCCCCAGGCGCGGTACTGGATGGCGTTCCGGAGCTGATCCAGGTCGTAGAGGTGGTCCTTCCACCGCTCGTCCAGGACCGAGAGCATGACCTGGGAGAGCACTTGCGCATCCACCTCGGGGATGCCGATGGTCTTACCGAACTCCGACAGGTACTCGATCTTCCGCCGGAAGGAGTCCTCGCCCTCCTGCTTGACCAGCTGAGCCATCTCGTCGATTCCCGGCGCGGCTGCCAGGTCGGTGAGCGGATCGACCGTGACGAGGTACTGCAGGGCGAGCGCCTCTTTGAGTCCGCCGCGATCGTATTCCTCGGGTCGCTCGGCTCCCACGAGGAACTGGGTGACCGCCCGCTCCAGCGCGCTCTCGATCATCCGGCGCGCCTCGGCCTTGAGCTCCTCCCCCCGCTCCAGCGCGAACAGCCGCAGCGAGTAGATGACCTCCCGCTGCTGGTTCATCACGTCGTCGTACTCGAGCAGCCGCTTGCGTTGCTGGAAGTTCTGCAGCTCGACTCGCTTCTGGGCCTGTTCGATGGCACGGGTGACCAGACCGCCGGTGATCACCTCGCCTTCCTCGGCTCCGCTGCGGTCCATCCACCGGGCGATCCGGTCGGAGCCGAACAGCCGCATCAGATCGTCTTCCAGCGAGAGGAAGAAGATCGACTGCCCGGGATCTCCTTGGCGTCCGGACCGGCCTCGAAGCTGGCGGTCGATCCGGCGTGATTCGTGGCGCTCGGTCCCGATGATCTGCAGTCCGGCTTCGGCCTGGGAGAGGTCGAGGTCCTTGCCCAGCTTAATGTCGGTTCCCCGGCCGGCCATGTTGGTGGCGATGGTGATGGCAGCTTTCTGCCCTGCGCCGGCCACGATCTCGGCCTCACGCTGGTGATATTTCGCGTTCAGCACTTCGTGCTTGAGTCCCCGCCGCTTGAGCTGCCGGGAAAGCGTCTCCGATACGTCCACGTTCACCGTGCCGATCAGGATGGGCCAGCCCAGGCCATGCAGCCGCTCGACCTCATCCATGATCGCGTTGTGCTTCTCCTTGCGGGTCTTGTAGATCCGATCCGGCTGGTCGATCCGCTTGATCGGGCGGTGGGTGGGAATAACGCTCACCTCCAGGCCGTAAATCGAGTAAAACTCGGTCTCCTCGGTTTCGGCCGTGCCGGTCATGCCGGCAAGCTTGTCGTACATCCGGAAATAGTTCTGGATGGTGATGGTGGCAAAGGTCTGGGTTTCGCCCTTGACCTGCACACCCTCCTTGGCCTCGACTGCCTGGTGCAGCCCGTCGGACCACCGGCGACCGGTCATGACCCGCCCGGTGAACTCATCCACGATCATCACCTGGCCGTCTTGGACCAGGTAGTCGACCTCTTTCTCATAGAGTACGTGGGCCTGGAGCAGCTTATGGATGATGTGAAGCTTCTCACTCTTGATGGCGTACTCCGACTCGACCTGGCGGCGCCGCTCGATCCGGTCGTGGGGTGAGAGCTCCGGGTCTTTGTCGATCCGGTGGATCTCCTCCGAGATGTCGGGCACCAAGAAGAGGCCCGGATCGTTCGGCGACATGGCTTCGGCGCCGCGATCGGTCAGGTGCACCGAGTGGCCCTTCTCATCCAGTACGAAGAACAGCGTCTCCTCGAGATCGCGCATCCGCTGCTGTTTCATCGGCAGCTTCCGATCGCCGATGGCATCCAGCTCCATCCGCTGCACCATCTGCTTGATCCCGGTCTCGTTCAGCATCTTGAGCAGCCGTTTGTTCTTCGGCATGCCCAGCTGCGCCTGATACAGCTTCAAGGCGGCGTCGTTCCTGGTCTTGGGATCCGCCAGCAGCCGCTCGGCTTCGGCCAGCAAGGTGTTTACCACCCCGGTCTGCTTCCGCACCAGCTCGGCAACCTGCCGGCTGAACTGGGCGTACTTCTCATCGGTTTCGTTGCCTACCGGCCCGGAGATGATCAGCGGCGTGCGGGCCTCGTCTATGAGGATCGAGTCCACTTCGTCGATGATGGCGTATGCGTGCTCCCGCTGCACTCGCTGGTCCAGCGAGAAGACCATGTTGTCGCGCAGGTAGTCGAAGCCGAACTCGTTGTTGGTGCCGTAGGTGATGTCCGCCAGATAGGCCGCGCGACGTTCCGGAGTCGAAGGCTCGGTATCGTCCAGACAGCCGACCGACAGTCCCAGGTACTTGAACACGTGACCCATCCACTGGGAGTCGCGCCGGGCCAGGTAGTTGTTGACGGTGACCAGATGGGCGCCGTTGCCGGCGAGCGCGTTCAAATACAGCGGAAGCGTCGCAACCAGCGTCTTGCCTTCGCCGGTAGCCATTTCGGCGATTTTGCCCTGGTGGAGCACGACACCGCCGATGAGCTGGACGTCGTAGGGGACCATGTCCCAGACCAACTCGTGTCCGGTCACCTGGACCGGAGTCCCCAGCAGCCGGCGGCAGGCTTCGCGTACCGTGGCGAAGGCCTCCGGCAGCATCTCGTCCAGCCCGCCGGCCAATTCATTCTTGTACTGCCGCTCCAGCTCGTGAAAGCGGCCCTCGAGCTGGTCCCGCTCGACCGGATCGGCGCAGCCATGCTTGGCTTCTCTCACCTGGTCGAGCTCGGCCTTGAGCGCGCCGGTGCGCTCCGCCAGCCGCTCGCGGAAGCGGCCGGTTTGCGCCTTCAGATCGGCTTCATCGAGGTCTTTGAGCCGTTCTTCATGGGCGTGGATCTGATCCACGATGGGTTGGATGCGCTTCCGCTCTCGGTTGAAGCGAGAACCGAAGACCGCCGTCATCAGAGGCTTGATCATTCTGGGTCCAAATATAACTGGTGTCGTGCGATGTACTCCGCCACCGCATCGGGTACCCAGTAGCGAATTGACTGTCCCCGGCCCACCCGTCGGCGAATTTCGGTGGCCGAAATATCCAGAGCTGGAACCGGAATGATCTGTGAGATCAGCGGGTTGGCCGGAATCGCTGACCCCGGTCGGGCAAAGACCACCACCCGTGCCAGCTGGGGGATCCGCTGGGCCTCGTGCCAGGACGACAGCTCCGCGGCCGCATCGGCACCCAGCAGCAACACCAGCGCGGTTCTGGGATGACGTCGGCCGAGATCATCCAGTGTGTGGACGGTATACGAGGGGGATGGCCGGTCCAATTCACTCCGGTCGAGGCCGAAACCGGGACAGCCGGCAAGGGCGAGCGACAGCATTGCGGTCCGGTGCTCGGGAGAGCTCCGGTGCTCCCCTCGCTTGAACGGTTGTTCCCGGGCCGGCACGAAGTGGAGACTCTCCAGACCCAGCGTCTCCGAGGCAACCTGCCCCACGATCAAATGTCCGTGATGTACGGGATCGAACGACCCCCCGAAGACACCGATCATCCGGGGCTCAGGCCGCGGGTTTGGACGGACAGACCTCGCCGACTTGGGGTGCCCGGGGGTGGAACCGATGGATATACCCGCAGGTCTCCTGCACGTCCTCGCGATATCCGAGAGCTTTATACGCTTGAACCAGCTTGACCAGGGCCTCCGGAACGATCGCCGCCTTGGGGTAGGTGGCCACGACGTCCTTGAGATAGAGAATGGCGGAGTCGTACGCCTTCAAGCGGAAATAGAACATTCCCGCCTTGAACTCCTTGGTGGCAAAGCGCTCGTTGAGTTCAGCGATTCGGAGCTGTCCCCGCTTTGCCGCGCTGCTGCCGGGATACCTGTTCATGAGCTCCTGATAGGTAGACAGGGCGGTCTGTCCATACGTGGGGTCCAACTCCGGCCGCCGCCAGAGATCGGCGTAAACGTCGCCCAGGCGGAGAAGTGCCTCAGGAGCAATCGGATCGTTGGGCGTTTCATCTGAGGCCCTGCGGAACTCGCGGGCCGCCTCGAGCTGGCGATTCTGGGCGAATAGCGCCTCGCCCAGATAGTAGTGCGCTCGCCCAACGCGCGGATCTCCCGGAGAAAACTCCAGATTCACCCGATCGAGCAGCTTCTGCGCGTCACCCCACTTCCCGTGATGAATCGCTTGCTCCGCCTGATGCCAGAGAGAATCGATGGTCGCTGCACTCGCCCCGGTGGCGGATACCGGCGCGGGGGCACTGTTTTCCCGGCCGCGCCCGCCGCCGCACCCGGCCAGCAGAAGCAGAGTCCAGAGAGAAACGCTCCTCCTCATCGAAGGATCGTCCCAGTCAGCGGACTCGAGGTGCGGGCCCGCAACTCCTCCAGCCTATCGCGCGCCATCTGCATGGTGGAGTCGCTTTGGACTGCATCGGCGGTCACGGCCCGGTACGCCTCAGCGGCGGCTGCGGTATCTCCCAGCCGAGCCCGAGCATCTCCGTATCCCACCAGAGCGCGGCGCCCGACGGGAGTACTGGAATCCACTCTGATGGCAGCGGCAAACCAGAGCGCGGCATTCTCGGGCTTATCGGCGGCCTCGGCGCGAAGTCCCAAGGTCAAAGAACAACCGGCGACACCATCCTCGGCCCGGCTGCGGATCTCGTTGCTGCGACTTCGGCGGACCGTGGCCTGAAACACCGGAAATGCCTGATCGCAGCCGGAGGTTTCCTGCAGGGCCGCCCCGTAGACTCCAAGCAAAGAGTCCAGGGTCTCGGCGTCGGGCGCCGCGGCAATGGCGGCGGGCAGGACTGCTACCAGGTCGTTGGCCTCGGCTCCGGGACGGCGCACCACCGCGAGAGCATAGCGGCCGAGAGAGCGGTTTGGCGCGATCATCCCGAGACCGATGACCGCGGACTCGAGGCGTTTG
>DATFQK010000367.1:0-7803 GCA_035264345.1 Gemmatimonadales bacterium
TTCGGCTGAACACTCGTCAGTACTTCCTGCAATCGCAGTACTCAAACACGAAGCATATGTGCACCACTCAGGCGCCCGCCTGATCATGGGGAACTGCCCGCGGCGTCAATGGCCGCGGGCAGTTACCCCAGGACGCTCGCCGATTCCACCTCGGAGTCCTGCAGCGCGCGTATGATCGCGCGTGCAATCTTTGCTCCTCCCCGTGATGACGGCTCGATCGGATTGGCGTAGTCTGCCGCCTCACTGCAGACCAGCCGAAGATCGATCACGGTGAGCCGCCGCTCGAACGCGACCCTCAGAATTGGATCGTTGAAGACGCACAACGCGGTCGAGGCCAGCCGCTGGAATGCAGGGTCGGGAAAGTTGCCGTCGTAGATGGTACACACGGTGAGCGGCAGACCGCGTTCCAGCACTCGTTCGATCAGCCGGCGGTAGCGGCGCTCGAAGCCCTCCGCCGCGTCGGCCAGGAAACCCAGCAGCTGAGGCGCGGAGGCCGCGGGACCCTCGAGGAGCTCGCTGTGGGCCAGGGCATCGTTCCCGCCAATGCTGAGAACCAGGTGGCTCCCATCGGGGGGCAGGCGCTCTAACTGGCGGGCGACATCGTCGGTGCGGGCTCCATCCACCGCCAGCAGGGTCGCCTTCCATCCCGCCGGCACCAGCGAGCGAAGCTGGGAGATCACGTCCGGCCCGCCGGAGGTATAAGCCCCGTTGTCGAAGATCGAATCTCCCAGGAGCACTAGGTGTGGCATGGCACCCTCTCCGGTCAGGCTCGCGACGTATCAGCCGTCCAATCCGTAAGGGCGGTAACCACAACCGTGATGGCGGCGAGCCCCAGAAAGAAGTTCCGCGCGCGCCGGTCTCGGGCGAAACCCAGGAGCCAGGGAAGCGCGGGAATCAGGGGGGCCATAATGGCGTCCATGGCACCGTGGGCCTGGAACGGCACGGCGCGCTTGAGCGCGAGCGGATAGTTGGTCAGGGCCGAGAGGGCGCCATAGCCTGCCGCCCAGGCGTTGGCAGTTCGGCTCGCGGGCTGGGAGAACCTCAGCCAGCGGGAGAGTACCGCTGTTGCGCCGGCCGTCGCGTAATCCAGGATACCGTGAGTTTTCGGGGAAATCGGCTTGGTCATACTGAACTCCATGCGGAAAGAAATGGCTGTACCACCCCCGGTACCCTACAATCCCACCGTATCGCCCGGTGTGGCCTGGACCACAGCCGCCCAGCCTCGACGGCTTGGACCATCCGGCTCTGCCCCTTGCATACTGGAGAGTTAGCGGTCTTACTTGATGTGGGTTATAGCCGCGCGAACCTTGGCGTGCGGACGTATTCATATGAGACCCTCTTCGTGGGGAGGGCTAAAGGCAGCCTGCGCTGCCCGGAGCCCGCATGCCCAGCCGAGGAGACCGCAGATCCCGTTTCTCCGCCGAGCCCACGGTCCTGATCGTGGATGATGAAGAGACTCCCCGCTCCACTACCTGCCGAATGGTTCGCGCCCTCGGCTACCAGGCTCGGACCGCTCGCGATGGACGCGAGGCCCTCCGCTACATCCAGCAGCACCCGGGCGAGATCCGTCTGATATTGACCGATGTGGTTATGCCCTACATGGACGGAGGCGAGCTGGCCGAGCGGGCGCGGGACCTGCATCCGCGGTTGCCCATCATCCTGATGTCGGCCTACCCGGTGGGCGAGATCGCCGAGCTGGTGGCGGCCTATCCCGAGCTGCCCTTCCTGGAGAAGCCGTTCACCACCGAGACCCTGCACAGGTTCCTGACACCCGTCCTGGGCCCGCCGGCTCCGCGAGGACGCCGGGCCAACGACCGGGTGCGCTATCGTGACCGGGCGAGGCAATCCAGCTAGGATTGATGACCGCACGGCGAATCTTTCTTCTCTCTCCAGCACATTGCGGCGGCAAGCGCGCGGCCATTCTGCTCAACGAACGGGCTGATTTTCCTCTCGCCCAGCGGCTTCGCTCGCCGGGTATCACGCTGGGTGAGGCGTTCAGCTTCCTCAGCGGGCTCTACTTCCGGGGAAAGCTGACCTACGCTGCCCACTTCGCGCGTCCGCCCGAAGGTCAGGCCGGGGTTCGGGTCATCACCACCGACCGGGGACTGCTCCCGCCCGACACCCCGATCGGCGCCCGCGAGCTGCGCGAGTTCGGGACGGTACAAATCCGTGCGGACCGCCCCGAGTACCGCATGCCGCTGAGGCGCGACCTGGGCCCGCTGGAGGAGCTCGATGGCCTCGAGATCGTCCTGCTCGGCAGTGTCGCGACCGGCAAGTACGTGGACGTGCTGCTGGAAAGGCTGGGCGAACGGCTGCTCTTTCCCGTTGAATTCGTGGGCCGGGGGGACATGAGCCGGGGGGCGCTCCTCCTTCGAGCTGCCGAAGCAGGCCGGGAACTGACCTACGAGCCGGTAGCCGGAGCGGTAAGGCGGGGTCCCCGTCCGCCCAAATTGGCTCCCCGGCGGTGACGTCGAAGTCGGCCACCTCCTCCCGCCGGACAGTGCAGCTGCCCACCGGCTCGGAGAACGAGGTGGTACGGATCGGGGATCGCACCGTACAGCTGACGAACCTGCGCAAGATCTTCTGGCCCGAGCTGGGCCTCACCAAACGCGACCTTCTCCAGCACTACACCGACGTCGCTCCGGTTCTGTTGCCGCACCTGAAGGACCGCGCGATGGTAATGAAGCGGTACCCCAACGGCATTCGCGGTAAGTGGTTCTTCATGAAGAACACGCCGGCGCCCCGGCCGGAGTGGCTGGAGACCTGCGCGATCGAGCATGAGTCGGGCAACATCATCGCCTTTCCGCTGGTGCAGGACCTCGCCTCGCTGCTCTGGGTGGTCAACCTCGGCTGCATCGACCTCAACCAGTGGTACGCCCGCTGCGACGACACCGACCGACCCGACTACCTGCACTTCGATCTCGATCCTGGACCAGGTGCGGTATTCGAGCAGGTGCTGGAAACCGCGATCGTGGTCCGCGATGCGCTGTTTCACCTCGGGATGAAACCGCTGGCCAAGACCAGCGGCTCGAAGGGCATACACGTGTATGTACCCATTGTGCGGGGACCGGTGCAGAAGGATGTCTGGCGGTTGGCCAAGGCCTTTGCCAAACAGATGGAGCAACTGTATCCCCAGCTGATCACGGCCGAATACCGGGTGGCTCAGCGGCCGCACGGGAGAGTGCTGGTGGATTACAACCAGAATGCCTGGGGCCGCACCCTCGCTTCGATCTATTCCGTGCGGCCGACCGAGCAGGCATCGGTGTCCATGCCGGTGACATGGGACGAGGTGGAGCAGGGGTTTACCATCGAGGATTTCCGGATGGACAACGTTCCCGCTCGAGTACGGGAGCTGGGCGACCTGTGGAAGCCGCTGCTGGCCACCCGCGGCCGCTACAACCTGGGGCGTCTCCTCTAAGAGATCGGCAACTGGAACAACGCCGAAGGTGATTGCGAACACGGCGGCTCCTGCCCATTCGGCTCAGCGTTAATGAGGAGATGACCGAGTCCCAAGAGGTGAGGCCAGGAAGAGCACCCGCCGCTCGGCCGAACGGGACTACGAGGTGGGCCAGGGAAAGCGGAAGCCGAGCCGACCGTCGCGCAAGCGCAGCAAGGAAATCCTGATCGATGCCCAAGAAATCAGCCGCAGCAAGCAAACGGACCAGCTCGAAAAAAGCGTCCACTCCGGTCAAGTCCGCTGCGAAGGCCGATGCGCAGTTGGCCGAGTATCGGCGGAAGCGGGACTTTACCCGGACGGCGGAGCCACAGGGCGGCGACGTACCCAGTAAGCAGAAGCTCGCCTTCGTCATCCAGAAACACGCCGCGAGTCACCTGCACTACGACCTGAGGCTCGAGCTGGACGGGGTGATGAAGAGTTGGGCTGTCCCCAAAGGGCCGAGCCTGGACCCGACGGTGAAACGCCTCGCCATGCAGGTGGAAGATCATCCCATCGAGTACAACACCTTCGAGGGGACTATTCCGAAGGGCGAGTACGGCGGCGGCACGGTGATGTTGTGGGACCGCGGGACCTACACCTACGGGGGAAGCGATTCCCAGATCGATCCGATCGACGGGCTACGGCGAGGGTATCAGAAGGGCGATTTCAAATTCGTGCTGCTGGGGAAACGGCTTCGCGGCTCCTGGGTCCTGGTGCGCACCCGCCGGGACGAGCGGGGCAAGGCCCAGTGGCTGCTCATCAAGCACCGGGATGAGTACGCGGCCGAAGGATCCGACGTTACCGCCGAACATCAGACCTCAGTAGCCACCCGCCGAACCATGGAGGAAATCGCCGGGGGGAAGAGCCGGGTCTGGCACTCCAACCGCACGGACGACGTCGAGCCGGGGGAGGAAAAACGTCCCGCTGCTGCGGCCAGGACAGCGGGCACCCCGGCCGCCCCCACATCGGCCTATCAGCGGCTGATGGCGAGACGCACCCGGTGACTCTGCACGCCGTTCGACACCTCTAGATCCACCGCGTTCTTGCCGGTCCATACCCGGGCGTTCCCGCCGCGGGCGAACGAGAGCACTTCGCCGCTGTCCGGGTCGCGTACCATGAGCATCGGGTGCGCTGCGGCATTCCATTGGAGCGTAATGGAACCGGTCTCCCGCCGGGCGGTGATGTTGTCCTGCACCGCGCCCCGCTGGAGCAGGTCCGCCGACTGCCTTACCGCGGCGAGCTGGACGCCCGGGCCGGTCAGCCGCATCGTTCCCACGCGTGCGGCCCTGACCTGATCGATCGGGATGGCGAAAGCGAAGTGCTTGCTGTCCTGGTCTGCGTCCGCCGTTGGTGTAGCGTCGAAGGAGAGGGTGAAGAGGGAGGATCCGTCCGCCGCCTGAGCTTCAAGGGTGTAGGGTCCGCGGCTCTGAGGCATGCGCGGCCGGGTTACGATCTGGAAGGTCGGCTCGAGAATGGCGCGACCATTCACAATCCGTCCCCAAACCAGGATGCAGGGCTGCGCCGCCTCGGCAGCCTGCGCGTTCAGGAGATGCGTCCGGCGGTAGGTCATCACCTCCTGATAGATGTAGTCACTGACCCAGGGATTGTTGCAGTAGCCCATGATGTCCGGCTGGCTCGGAGTCTTGAGGGTCTCGGTGCCTAGATCGTAGCCATACACCCCGACGTTGCCTGAGTTGTAGGGGTAGGCTGGGTCGATGCCCGGCGGTGTGCCGCATGGCGTGTGCAGTTGTCCCCAGGTGTGACCCAACTCGTGCGCGATCACCCGCCGCATGTCTGACGGATTGTCCCAGCCCAGCGCCGATGGCGCACCCACGAATCCGTTCCCCACGATGCCGGACGTGTAATCCAGGTGGACCACGCCGTAGTACGTGCGGTCGGTCGCGTTGTCGGTGATGCGCAAGGCTTCCAAGTCGCTCAGGATCTGGTTCCACTCGCCGTTCTGGTTGGATGCCTGGAGCGGACCCTGGACGGTGAACACCTGGCGCACTTCGGTGCTCACGTTGGCGAGCGGGTACATCCGGCGGGTTAGATCCAGCGCCTGATCGGCAGAGCCGACAGATCCCACCAGGTCGTTGGCCGTTTGTCTGATCGGGACCAGGCGAACGACGGCCGACGGCACCGCCTGCACGGTTAGCGCCTGGGCCGTGCCGGAGGCGGTGGAGGTGTTGTCGCTCTCATTCGTCTCTGCGATGCGGTTGTCCGGATCAACATCTGCCAGCATGGAGGTGTTGGGCTGGATCAGCGAGCCAGGGATCCGGACATTCCAGGAGCTGTTGAGAGTGCCTTCCTGGACGGCCGAGGGGGTCGAGCTGCCCGGTGCCGGGATGGTAAAGGTCTGGAGCAACGCCCCGCCTTGGTAAAAGCGGACCCGGACGGCCGGGGCAACCAGACTGCCGCCGGTCGCGGTGACGAACACCCGCAGGTACCCGTCACGCGCCTGCACCAGTGGGACGCTCCCTTGCAGGTTCTGCGTGCTCTGGGTGAGCGAGACCCGCTGAATGCGGAGGTTCACCGATTGCCCGGTTGCGACGCAGCTGACCTGGAAGGTGAGCGTCGTGGTCTGTCCAGCGCTCACCGACACTGTCGCGGGGTTGGCTCCAGAGATAGTGCAGTTGCCAGCGACGTCGCCCAGCAACACCAAGTGCGAGCCTGGCGTCAGGTCCTGAATGGTGCGCCCGTCACTGAGGCTCAATGCGGTGCCGCCGTCCACAGTCACTGTGTAGCTGCCGTCCGGTGACGACCCCGTAGTCGTGACGTTCACCCGGAGCGCGCCGGGCTGAGGCGGCCGAGCGGCGCAGGTCAGCTGAAAGGAGGCACGGCCCACCGCTCCGCTGGTGACCGCTACCCGGACCGGGTTGGCGCCTTGCACCGTGCAGTTGTCGGCAATCCCCTCGAGGCGCACCTGGTGGTCCGCCGCCGCCACATTCGCGAGGGAGAGCGTCGCATTGGCACCGATGGACTGAGCTGTGCCTCCGTCGACAGTTACGGTGTAGCCGTCGTCCGGGTCGCTGCCGGTGGTGGTCGTGGTGATTTCGAGGCTGCCTGCATCCGGCGCGGGTGCGGAGCAAGACACGCTGAAAGCGACGCTGACGGTCTTCCCGGCCGCGACTGAGACGTTCCTCGGATTGGCGCCGCTCACCGTGCAGTTCAGCGCGACCCCGATAAGCTCTACCCGGTGCGACGTGCTTGGAATGTTAGGCAAGGTGATAGAGGCGTTCACGGCGAGCGGCTGGCTGGCTCCGCCGTCGATCGAGACGCCGTAGCCGTCCGGGTCCGGATTCGAGCCGCTGGTCGTGGCCGTCACGGTAAGCGTCCCGGGAGCGGGTCCTGGGTCGGCGCAGGTTACGCTGAAGGGAACCTGAACCGTCTCACCCCCGGCTACGGTAACGGTGCGCGGGTTATCCCCATCTACCTGGCAGTTGGCGGCCAGCCCGGTCAGGCCAACACTGTGTGAGCCGGGGGCCACGCCCGCAACGTTGGCCGTTCCGCCCGGCGGGATCGGGCCCCATGGATTGGCATCGAGCAGTAGCGTGAACCCGTCGGGGTCGGCCGCCGAGCCGCTGGTTGCAGTGGCCACCTCGATGCTTCCGCTGGTGGCGCTGCACCGGACGGAGAAGGAGATGGTGCTGGTGCTGCCGGACCGAACCGTGACCGACTGAGGATTCTGTCCCTGTGCCGAGCAGTTGGGCGCAAGGCCGGCAAGCTGGACCTGATGGGGACCGTCGGTGAGCCGCTCCACCACCAGCGAGGCAGATACGCCGATGGTCTCGGTGTCGGAGCCGTCGATTATCAGGGTGTACCCGTCGGGATCGAGCTCGACTCCATCGGTGGCGGTGCTGACGCTGAGCGAGGGGAGCACTATGTCGGTCCCGCCGCCCCCGCTGCAGCCGAGCCAGGTGAGGGGGGCGGCCCAGAGGACGACGCTATGCAAGCGGAAACGGCGTTGCGACACTGGCGACATCGCGGCCCTCCAAGGGCGCTTCGCGGCGGAGCAGGGGAGCTCCATCGCTTTTGTTGCATCGGTCCCGCTCATGATTCACGCCAGACCACTCGTCGCACGACACCGCGCAGTTGTGGACCTAACGAGCCTCGGCCCGGTTTCGGTGGGCGGGGACCTGCTACAACTGTGGAAGAGCGGCAACAACTGACGATCGGGGGACCAACAGTATACATCACTCGGTGGAATGAGCACCAGACCAGTTCACGGAGCAGAACCTGCATTGGACTGGTTAAGTTCCGACATGGGGTTGATCGAACGTTTCACGGCGCATCTGTCTACGCTCGAGCTCAGCGCTGACAAAGTGTTGGTCGCTGTGTCGGGTGGGCCCGATTCACTTGCCCTGTTG
>DATFQK010000368.1:0-2795 GCA_035264345.1 Gemmatimonadales bacterium
GACGGCACTTCGGGCCGTCATCGAGCAGGGTTGCCAGGCAGAATGCGAAACGGCAGGCCAAAATGGCCTGCCGTTCGAATTGCCCCTCCTGGGATCGAACCAGGACTCTCCTGATCCAGAGTCAGGCGTGTTGCCAGTTACACCAAGGGGCAGAACTGCAGCTGGGAGTCAGGAGTCGGGAGCTACTCCCTAGAACTCTGGCCTCCCTGGACGAGGCCGAATGCTCGGATCTAGTGCCTTTGACTCCAAGCTCCTAGCTACCATGGAGCTGAGGGGGATCGAACCCCTGACCTCTGCAGTGCGATTGCAGCGCTCTCCCAGCTGAGCTACAGCCCCAGGAAGCGGCGAAAAGTACCGCGCGACCCCCGGCTCAGTCAACCAAACGGCTGACAAGTCCCGTACCGACCCGTACTTTTGAGCTTCCCCTGCAGCACGACGGCCAGGACGGCCTCTCGGGCGACACCGACTCGGCCATCGTGTGATAGGGCCTCAGCCAGAGCCAGGAGCGCAAATGCGGCATTCAGCCTTCGGACCGGTCCTGAAATTCGGAGTCCTTCTCTGCGCCACGACCCGGGTTGCTGCCCAGGAGCACCACCATCCACCCGGGATGCCGACCACCGAGTCCGCCTCCGCCCGGACGCCGCTCTATGAGAACCTCGGGAGTCTGCATCATACGGTGACGACCGAGTCGGAGAAGGCGCAACAGTACTTCGATCAGGGCCTTCGCCTGACCTATGCCTTCAACCATGACGAGGCGATCAAGTCGTTCAAGCAGGCGCTGGCGCACGACTCCACCTGTGCCATGTGCTACTGGGGCATCGCGTACGCGCTGGGGCCCAACATCAACCTGCCGATGGACCGCTCAGTGGTGCGTCCGGCCTGGGATGCGTCCTACAATGCGGTCCGGCTGTCGGTGAACGTCTCACCCAAAGAACGGGCCTACATCGATGCCTTGAGCAAGCGCTACTCGGCCGACCCCAAGGCAAACCGCGCTTCTATGGACACCGCCTGGGCTCGAGCCATCGGCGCGGTATCCCGGCAATACCCTGATGACGACGATGCAGCAGTCTTGTACGCCGAGTCCCTGATGGACCTCCGCCCCTGGAACTACTGGAGCAATGCCGGGAAACCACTGGCGCCAAGCACCAAAGAACAGGTGAAAGTGCTGGAGCAAATCGTAAAACGGAATCCGGATCATCCCGGGGCCTGCCACTTCTACATCCACGCGATCGAAGCTTCACCCGATGCTCGGAAGGCGCTTCCCTGCGCCCAGCGCCTCGGCGGTCTCATGCCCGGAGCCGGACACCTGGTTCACATGCCTACCCATATCTACATCAAGCTGGGTGAGTGGGATCTGGCCGCGGAGCACAACGAGCACGCGCTGCACGCCGATGAAGAGTTCATCAACGAGCGGCATCCGACCGGCGTATATCCGCTGGGGTACTACACCCACAACTTTCACGTGATGTGGTACGCCCTGAACATGCTGGGACGGAGCGAAGACGCGCTGAAGACGGCGCGTACCATCGGGGAGAAAATTCCCCCCCACGTGGTCAAGCAGATACCGTCACTGGAATATTACTCTCCGGCCCTGCTGTACACTTTGGTGCGCTTCTCCCGCTGGGACGACATCCTGCGACAGCCGGCGCCCGCGAATCATCTCCGCTACACCACCGGCAGCTGGCACTACGCGCGGGCCCTGGCGTACACCGCCAAGGACCAGCCCGACTCAGCGGCAATCGAGCAAGACGCGTTGGTGGCAATTGCCGAGGCCATGCCGGCAGATCTGATGATGAACCTGAATTCCGGGAAGGCGCTGCTGGAGATCGCCAAGGCCCATCTGGCAGGTGAGATGGCCGCCAAACAGGGACGGGTCGACGAAGCTGTCGTTCAGCTCCAAACCGCCATTCAGGGAGAAGACCAGCTGATCTACGAAGAGCCCCCCGCCTGGTATATGCCCCTGCGGCAGCGGCTGGGCGCCATTCTGCTGTCGGCGGGAAGACCGGGGAAGGCAGAAAAGATATTCCGGGACGATCTGGACCGGCGGCCGGAAAACGGGTGGTCGTTATATGGCCTGGCCCAGAGCCTGAAAGCCCAGAACAAGGTGAAGGCCGCCGGAAAAATCGAGGAACGATTCGAAGAAGCCTGGAAGACAGCGGATGTGAAGCCGGCGCTTCGGTAGCGAGCTGTAGCCCTACTCTGGAGTGCTCTTCCGGGTGATATACACCAGCGTGCATCCGCCCACGCTGGTGGTGGCGTCATGGGTGGTGCCCGGGTTGGCCCGATGGTAGTCCTCCGGCCCGAGCTCAATGCCCTGACAGCGGCAGTCTCCCGAGATCAGGCAAAGCTCTTCCACCCAGTCATGGCGGTGCCGGGCGATCGTTGCGCCGGGCTCCACCCGCAGCAGGGAGATCTCCACTCCCGCTTCCTCGCTGCCGCTCAGGGGCAAGGCCAGCGTGCCCGGCTCCATCGGGTTCCAGGCTGCCTTGCCCGAGCGGACGGCACGGGGTGAATCGAGCGGCGCCGCGGTCGGCGAGCCCGCCACCGCGAGCAGGACGGTATCCATCACCACGGCCATCTGACGTCCGGGTACCTTGCCTGCCGCGGGAAGAAAGTCGCCGGCGCCGAGCCGCATCCCCTCCCCATGCAGCTCACCTCGCATGATGACGTACCCCAAGTGTCCGGGATGGTAGGCATCCGCCAGCCAGGATCCGGTAGGGAGCGACAGCAGCGAGGTCAGGGGACTCGGGGAGGTGCCGAACAGCACCTTCACCTCGAGTCCGTTTTCCTCTCGC
>DATFQK010000369.1:0-2087 GCA_035264345.1 Gemmatimonadales bacterium
AGCCCGCGGCGGGTTGGGAGAACGCCTTTGGTGACCACCCGGCCCATGCAGGCAACTTCCTGTCCGACGTCTGCCCGGGCCAGCGGAGTAAGGGTTGACGCGTCGATGTAGCGGTGGGGCAGATGCCAGAGAAGATCGCGAGCGTTACGGATGCCCAGCCGGGCGAGAGACTCCGCGCGCCGTTCCCCAATTCCCTTGAGAAACTGGACCGGGGTGTCCAGCCGGACGGCGCCGGCGGTCCTGCTGGACATGATGAGCTACGAGGCCGGAACCGGAGCCTCAGCCAACAGGTTCTCGGCAAACCGCTCCGGATCGAACGGCTCCAGATCCTCGACCGACTCGCCGAGACCGATGAACCGAATTGGCAGAGCCAGCTCCCGCCGCAGTGCTGCGACGGCACCGCCCCGGGCACTGCCGTCCAGCTTTGTGACGATCAGGCCGGTGGGTGACACCGCCTCGGCGAAGAGCTTGCCCTGTTGCACGGCGTTCTGTCCCACGGTTCCGTCGAGCACCAGCAGAATCTCGTGGGGCGCGCCAGGCAGCCGCCGACCCACGACACGGGTAATCTTGCGGAGCTCGTCCATGAGACCCTCCTGCGTGTGCAGCCGGCCCGCCGTGTCAACGATGACCGTATCCAGGCCGCGGGCGCTCGCAGCGTCGATCGCATCAAAGGCCACCGAAGCGGGATCGCCCCCGGGAGCGCCGGCCACGCAGGGCAAGCCCAAACGGTTGGCCCAGATCTGCAACTGTGCCACCGCGCCGGCACGATAAGTATCCGCTGCGGCCAGCAGCACCTTGCGGCCTTCCTTCTGGAGTTTCCAGGCCAGCTTGGCCGCAGTGGTCGTCTTGCCCGTTCCGTTGACTCCGACGAGAAGAATGACTGTGGGACCAGAACTGGCTTTGGCGATGTCTCCGGGAGACTCCTCGCCCCGCAGCAGATCGGCAAGGCGATGCTGCAGCGACCGCTTGAGGTCGGCTTCAGTCTTGAGTTTTCCCCGCCGGACCTCGTCCTCCAGCGCTTCAGTGAGCTCCACTGTGGCGGCAACACCGAAGTCGGCCTCGATCAGGACCCGCTCCATGTTCTCCAGATCATCGGCATTGAGTCCGCGCATGAGCGCGCCGACATCCGTGAGCGCAATGCGCTTGATCCGAGACCAGACGCTTGATTTGTCCGAGCTTCCCAGCCTGTTGTATTTCATCCCTTGCTCTTGCAATGACCGGAAGGGAATCTATCACCTCAGCGAAGTCCCAGTCGGCGACGCGCCAGCCACTCTCCCGAGAACGCGAGAATGCAGATCCCGAACAGCCAGAGCCAGTCCCGGGCAGTGGTGCTCCCCTTGGGCCGTGTCAGACGAGGCTCGTGCGGACTCAGGGTCAGCGGCCGCTGCAGCAACTCATCAGAATACTGTTCCACGGCCACCATACCCTCGCCTCCGGATGCCAGGCGATATCGGTAAACGCCTGGCGGCCGCCAGACGGTGGCCCGGCCATCACCGTCGAAGAACAGCGTGTCACGGCTGACGCTGTCACCGGACCAGGTCAAAGCCAAGGGCGACGGCTGCCCGGCCCCGACCCACTCGAAGACTAGAGGCCGCCCGTTTGCGACTACCGGCTGCACCGGTCGAGCTTGTCCCTGAGCGGAGTCCGTGCCGCCCAAGAGCCAGCTGGCGGTCTCGGAGACCCAGGAGCGATAGCTTTGCTCGCTCGAGCCTCCCCGAAATGCCCACCGCCATAGCCCGCCCACCGCCACGGTAACGCGGCGCACGCGACCGTCCTGCTTGCCGTACACCGCGGGACGCCTGAGGCCCCGCCGGCCGAGCTGCGCACTCAGGGTCACCCAAGATCCTCGATCCGGTTCCATCGGTGTCAGCTCGACAGCAGGAGGGAGGGAATCGAGTGGTTGCCCCAGGAAGGCACCGGACACTGGAGAATCTCCCTGAGGAAGCAGATACCAGTCTCCCGGTTGCGCCGGGCCGCTCTCCCCGCTGATCCAGGTCCACACCCCCCGAGCCCGGGTTCCGTTGGCCGCGTCGCCAACCGGACCCTTGAGAATCAGAAGATCGGCGCCCCGAGCGGCACGCCGCACC
>DATFQK010000370.1:0-2307 GCA_035264345.1 Gemmatimonadales bacterium
TGCGGAGCGGAATTTCCGCCGATCTTTGGCGCTGGATCCGAACAACGCCAATACCCATCACTGGTACAACGGGGACTATCTGCTATCCGTAGGCCGGTGGGACGAGGCAATGCGGGAGGCACGCCGCGCCCGCGAGCTTGACCCACTCAGTCTGACGATCAACGGCGCTGCCGGTCGATCGTTCTACAGCGCGGGCCGCTTCGAAGAGGCCGTCGCGGAGCTGCGGAACGTGGTGGCGATGGACACCACGTTCCCGCTCAGCAATGAGTACCTGGGTACGGCGTACGTCGGACTGGGGCGCTACACAGAGGCGGTGCCGATCCTCCGCAGGGCCGTTGCGCCGGAGGTGCGGCTGTCGATGCCGCTTGCAATCCTCGGCTACGCGCTCGCGAAGAGCGGCGGGCGGACCGAGGCCGGGCGGATCCTCAAGGAGCTGCTCGAACGCCAGCGGCGCGGGTACATCGCCCCGACGAGTTTGGCGGTGCTGCATGCCGGGCTCGGCGACACAACCGAGACGTTCGCGTGGCTACGGCGAGCGCTCGAGGGGCACGATCCGTTTCTCATCTACAACTACGTGAACGATCCGATCATGGCGGCCTTCCGCCGGGACCCGCGCGGGCAGCATATCCTGCAGGCGATTGGGCTCAGTGATCGCGATCGATAAGTGGTCCATCGCGGCCATGACGTCGACCGGCGCCGCGCCTACCCGGCTTAAACCAGTGAGCCATGCTAAAAGAACGACGATCAGCGCAGGTACAATACGCACAGACTGCGGCCGTCCGCTTTTTAAGAGCATGTTGTCAAACAGGAGTACGTCAAGTGGCCAGGGAGGGAATTGAACCCCCGACACGCGGATTTTCAGTCCGCTGCTCTACCAACTGAGCTACCTGGCCTGAGGGGCGGGAATATAAGGACTGAAGGTCAGGGAGGCCAAGTCATTCTGATCAGCTAAGTGACTCCGGCCCCTTCGCTTCGCTCAGGGTGACATCCCCGCACGCTCTGGCCATATTTCGCCCCCATGCCGCCATCCCGGTTTCTCAATCTCACTGTTCTGTCGCACCCCCTCATTCAGCACAAGCTCACCATTCTTCGGGACAAGCACACCAGCACCCGCGACTTCAAGCAGCTGGTGAGTGAGATCGCCACCTTGATGGCCTACGAAGTCACCAAGGATCTTGCTACGTCCCCGGTCGAGATCGAGACCCCTCTCGAGCACATGACCGGTCTCCAGGTGTCGGGGAAGAAGCTGACGCTGGTGCCGATCCTCCGGGCCGGCCTGGGCATGGTGGACGGAATCACCCAGTTGATTCCTTCGGCTCGCGTGGGACACATTGGCCTCTACCGCGACCACGATACGCTCCAGCCGGTCGACTACTACTTCAAGATCCCGGCCGACCGGGTGGAGCGCGATTTCTTCGTGCTGGATCCCATGCTGGCGACCGGCGGGTCGGCGGTAGCCGCAGTCAGCGCTCTCAAGAAGGCGGGAGCCCGCCGGATCCGCTTTCTCAGTCTGGTGGCGGCACCTGAAGGCGTCTCTCGAATGCTCCAGGCTCATCCCGACGTACAAATATTCGCCGCCGCGCTGGACCGGGAGCTCAATCAAATAGGGTACATCCTGCCCGGGCTGGGCGATGCCGGAGACCGCCTGTTTGGGACCAGGTAGCCCGGGCCTATGAGCGGCCTTCGACTCACCTTCTGGGGCGCTGCCGGACAGGTGACCGGATCGATGCACCTGCTCGAGGCCGCGGGCGCCAGGATCCTGCTCGACGGGGGCCTGTTCCAGGGCCACCGGTCCGAGAGCCACCGGTTGAACGTGCAGCTCCCATTCGATGCCCGTCGCGTCGACGCGGTGGTGCTGAGCCATTCCCACATCGACCACAGCGGACGGCTCCCGCTCCTGGTGAAGGAAGGCTTTCACGGACCGATCTACGCCACACCGGCCAGCCGGGACCTCAGCGCCGTCATGCTGGCCGATGCCGCTCATATCCAGGAAAAAGACCACGAGTACCTGGAGCGAAAGGGCAGGGCCGGCCCAGAAAGCGAGCCCCTCTATTCGCTCCGCGATGCCATCGCCGTGCAGGATCTCATGGTCGGCGTTCCCTACCGGCGGGTGTTTCATGTGCGCAAGCACCTGGCACTCGACTTTCTCGATGCCGGCCACATCATCGGGTCTGCCACAGTGGACCTGCGGGTGAGCGAGGGGGGCAACCATCGCCTGGTGTATTCCGGGGACATTGGCCGCAGTGGGCTTCCCATCGTGAGAGATCCGGAGCCCCCCACCGGCCCGATCGACACTCTGATCGTCGA
>DATFQK010000371.1:0-4015 GCA_035264345.1 Gemmatimonadales bacterium
CCTTCCATCTCGTCCCGGTATTCGCCTTCCTGCACCACCTGATACCAGACTGCGGGCTCCACGCCGGGATAGAGGTGAGCACAGTCTGGCTTCAACCGGGCTTCGAGACTGCTGTCGCCGCTCTGAGCGTGGCGAATACTACGGGAAGACTGCAGGCGCGCCGGACCGCGCTGGGGTGAGGGATAGCAGTAAAACTCAAGCATGGGGCGACTCTCCCGGCAGAATCGCCCTATAGTACACGGCGGGCCCCGCAAAGGGAAACCCCGAAGATTGCCCGCAGACCTAAAGGATCTTCTTTCCGAAGGCCGACTGGACAAGCTCCACGGCGAACTCGGCCGAGGTGTTGCACTCATCCAGAATGGGATTGACCTCGACTATCTCGAGCGAGGTCATGATCCCGGCGTCAGCAATGAGCTCCATGATCAGGTGGGCCTCCCGGTAGTCCAGGCCGCCTTTTACCGGGGTTCCCACTCCCGGGGTCACGGAGGGATCCACCGCGTCGAGGTCCAGACTCACATGCACGAAGTCGGTACCGGCAGTGACCTGGTCCAGCGCCTTCTTCATGATTCGATGAACTCCATGCCGATCGATGTCCGACATGGTATGAACCTGCACACCGGTTTCTTTCAACCGCTTCTTCTCTCCGGCGTCGAGACTGCGAATCCCGACCAGTGCAACGTTGGCGGCATCCACTTTGGGCGTGGGCCCTCCGACACTGGTCAGCTCCGGAGCGCCAAATCCGAGCAGAGCGGCCAGGGGCATTCCGTGGATGTTTCCGGAGGGTGAGGTTTCGGGGGTATTGATGTCACCATGAGCGTCGATCCAGAGGAGCCCCAGCTTTTTGCTCTGACGATGGGCGAAGCCGGCAATGCCGGACACCGTTCCCACGGCAATGGAGTGGTCTCCCCCGAGGACCAGGGGAAAGTGTTTCAGCCCGATGATACGCTCGACCTTTCGCGCCAGTGCCGTGGCTGCCCGGGCAATCTCGGGGAGATAGCGGGCGTGCTCGTCACCGACCTTCAGCTCTTCGATATTCTTGATGACGATGTCGCCTTCATCGACGACCTTGTGGCCCAGCTCGGCCAGACGCACGCCCACGCCGGCGATCCGGATTGCGGAGGGGCCCATGTCGACACCCCGCCGGCCAGAACCCAGATCCATCGGTACTCCGAGGACGTGGATGATCACCGGGGAAGCCGGGGGCCTCGAGCGGTTCGAGGAATCCAACGCACCCGGCTGAGGGACACCCGCCCTTTTCCATCCAGGCGCACGCCTTCTCGCGCCAGCAGCTGCTGCTGCACCAGCTCGGCGCCGGGCACCGAGCGAAGACTGATGGCGCCTCGGGCATTGACCACCCGATGCCAGGGTACCGTGCTGCCCGAGGGGAGGGCGTGCAACGCGTACCCAACCTGCCTGGCATGGCCATGGAGGCCCGCGAGCGTCGCGACCTGACCGTAGGTTGCTACCCGCCCGCGGGGGATTCGGCGGACAACTCGATAGATTCGCTGGTAGCTCACCGAGGTCAGGCGCGCCGCCTCATCCCGGCCGCGAGGAGCACGACACCGGCGACTATGGCGGCTCCGCCGACCCAGGTCGGGACCGCATGCTTCTCCTCGACTGAGGCCTTGAGGTCTCCGACCCTCAGCACTTCGTCCTTGGACTTGTAACTGGCCCCGCGGAAAATGATGAAGGCCCCGAGGGCCAGGAGAATGATGCCGATCAGCGAAAGGGGTCGCATGGTCCGCTCCGATCAGAGGGTTTACTCCCGGTGCTTCCAGATGGAGAGCAGGTAGAGGCTTGCCGCCAGCACGACCAACCCGGCAATGATGGGACCGGGGCCGCCATAGTTCTCGAAAGCAAATGGTGCCGCATTGGATCCACTGCCGCCCCGAATGATGGTGAGTACGCCGAACGCTATGCCGGCTACACCCAGCAGCGCGAGAATGGCAAAGAGCGCTCGCATGTTTGCCTCGGAGGAGAACGTGAGTGGTCCCAACAGAACTTGGCGTGACTAGTGTAGCCGTTCGCGGCCCGCAGGGGGAGACCCCAGCGCCCTCACGCGACAGCATGCGAACGGCCGAGGTCAGGGTGCCGGACCCAACGCCCCTGGCGGTCCGGTACTACCGAAGCGGCAATGTGCTGTGGGCAGTCGGCACGGGCCTGAGCCTGCTACTGCCCGCTCTGCTCCTGTACACCGGATGGTCGGCCCGCATGCGCTCGACCGCTGTTCGGCTCGGCCGTTCCTGGCTGGCGTCGCTGATGGTGTACGCTCTGCTGTTTACCGCGATATCGGCAATCCTGGGGTTGCCGCTGGCTTACTACGAAGGCTTTGTCCGGCAGCACGCCTACGGGCTATCGAACCAGAGCCTGAGCAAGTGGGCGGGTGACTGGCTCAAGGGAGTGGGGCTGAGCGGGCTCGGCTTGGCGCTGGTGCTGTGGATTCCCTACCTCTTGCTTCGGCGGAGTCCCCGCCGCTGGTGGCTGTACGCCGGCCTGGCCAGCGCACCGATTGCGACGTTCCTGCTGATCGTCGCCCCAGTGTGGATCGATCCGCTGTTCAACCACTTCGGACCGATGAAGGACCGCGTGCTGGAACAGCGTATCCTGCAGCTGGCCGAGCGCGCCGGCATCCCGGGCAGCAGAGTCTACCAGGTGGACAAGAGCGTCGACACCAAAACAGTCAATGCGTACGTGACGGGCGTGGGTGCCACCAAACGGATTGTTCTCTGGGACACGATACTGGAGAAGCTCGATGCCGATCAGGTGGCGTTCGTGACCGGGCACGAAATGGGACATTTCGTGTTGGGACATGTCGCCGCGCTGATCGGCGTTATCACTGTGCTGACGACGCTCTCCCTCTACGTAGTGCACCGGGTGGCCGGGCGGCTGATCGCGCGCTTTTCCGGCCGCTTTGGCTTCGATCGCCTATCGGATTTTGCGTCGCTCCCCCTGCTGTTACTGCTTTCCACGGTGGTCTCCCTGATCACCACGCCACTGGTGCTGGCCTATACCCGGCATCAGGAGCACGAAGCCGACCGTTTCGGGCTCGAGCTCACCCGGGACAATCACGCGGCTGCAACGACCTTCGTGCGGCTCCAACAGGAGAATCTTGCCATACCCCGACCCGGGGCATTGTACCGGCTGTGGCGGGGTAGTCATCCGTCCCTGGGCGACAGGGTCGATTTTGCCAACCGGTACCGCCCGTGGGAGACCGGGGGGCAGTTGCGCTACGGCGAGCTGTTCCGCTGACACGGCCGCCTGTGTCGCTGATCACGGCGACGGCGCGAGTCCAAACGCATATACGTTGCGCATTACAACTAAGCGCCATTCTCCGCTTCCTCCCGAGGTTTCTATGAAGATTCGCCACCTTGTCGGTCTGACCCTGCTGGGTTTCGCGTTGATGTCCTGCGGCGGAGGCAAACCGGTTGAAATGAATCCGGATGCACAGAACATGGCTTCCCGATGGAACGCGGTTCTCAACACTCCAGCGGAGCTGGCCGGCGTAGCGGACATTCGAGGAGAGGGCTGGGCGGCGAGAGATCCAAAGGTCGAGGGTAAGACCCTGGCCCACGTCTCGATCGCGAACTCGGTGCCAAACGCGGTTTATCCCTGGCACGTGCACCGGGGAGAATGCGGCACGGATCAGGGAATTGCTGGTCAGGCCGACGCCTACCCGCCGCTGAAGGTGAATGGTGATGGACGGGCAGAGGCAACCGCGGAGCTGGCGGTCACGATGCCACGGTCCGGAAGATACTTCATCAACGTGCACGCCTCACCCAAGAACATGTCGAGGATCGTGGCCTGCGGGAACCTCGCTCCGCCGGCTCAATAGCCCGAGCTCTTCCTGCATGGTGGTCGCCAGCCACTCGGCTTCGCGCTTGTTGCGGATCCAGCGGCCGGCGGCAATCTGCTTTCCGTTGGTTGTCACCAGCACCGCATCGTAATACGGCCGCGAGCCGGCCTGCATGCTGATCTTGGTGATCACCGAGGCAATCTCGGCCGAGGTAATCGTCCT
>DATFQK010000372.1:0-3364 GCA_035264345.1 Gemmatimonadales bacterium
AGGGATCCCTCGTGGTTTCAGTCCTCCGGCTGACGCTAAGTTCTCCGCACCCGACAGCTTAACCGCTTTCTCCCAGCTCGTGTCGATTTGGACCGGTCTCGTTCGACGGGTTAGTAAGGTGGCGACGGGTGCGACAACCGGCCCGAACCGAATTCCGGAGAGAACAATGCGTTTCATGGTCATGGTTATGGCAACGAAGGAATCGGAAGCGGCTGCTCCGCCGACGGCCGAAGAGTTTGCCGCGATGCAGCAGTACAACGCCGAGCTCGCGCAGGCGGGTGTCCTCCTCGCCGCCGAGGGGCTCGCCGCGACCTCGCAGGGTGCGCGCGTGAAGTTCAGCGGCGACAAGCGCACCGTCATCGATGGTCCGTTCACCGAGACGAAAGAGCTGGTGGCGGGCTTCTCCATCATTCAGGTGCAGTCGTTGCAAGAAGCGATCGAGTGGGTGAAGCGCGCTCCAAACGTCTTTCCGAACGGCGAGGTGGAGATCGAGATCCGCAAGGTGATGGACGTCGAGGATTTCGGTGACGGGTTCACGCCGAACCCGGAAATCGCGACACTGAAGATCAAATGAGAAAGCTCAAGATCATCGAACACATCTCGCTGGATGGCGTGATCCAGGTCTCCGGCGACGACGGGGATTTCCCCTACGGCGACTGGACCGCACCCTATCGGACTCCCGCTGGTCGGGACGCCATCCTCGCCGCGCATGGCGAGCGCTTCGATCTGGTGCTTGGCCGTCGCACCTACGATGCCTGGTCGGGCTTCTGGCCAAAGGCGCCGAGCAGTCCGATGGCGGACCGCCTCAATGCGGCAACGAAATATGTCGCTACCCACCGTTCGGAAGGTTTTGAATGGGGCCCGTTCGAGGACCTTGGACCGGACATGGTCGAGGGCGTTCGCCGCATCAAGTCGCAGGACGGCGCGGACCTCATTCTGTCGGGTAGCATCACGCTGACATCGACGCTGCTCGAACATGGGCTCGCGGATGAGGTCGTGCTGGCCGTCTATCCGGTCCTGTTGGGCACCGGAAAGCGCTTCTTTGCGGAGGGAACCCCGGCACGCTCCCTCGAGCTCCTCAGCACCCAAGCCATGCCGTCCGGCATCATCCTCAGTACTTACCGGGTCGCCGCGCCCTTGAAGAAGGGATAGTTCGCAGATCTTCGAGTCCCCTTGGCTCATCGGAGCAGCCGCGGTTCTCGCGGGGTCGGTTGCGGCGGTGTCAGGTTTTGGCATTGGAAGTCTGCTGACGCCTCTGCTCCTTCTTTCGATGTCCGCCAACCGCGCAGTAGCTATCCTCGCCATTCCGCACGCCGTTGCCACCGGAATACGCTGGCTCCGCCTCCGCACCGAAGTGCATCGCCCCACCTTCCGGCAATTTGGGATCGCCAGCGCTATTGGAGGCTTGATGGGGGCTCTCCTCCAGTCTCGGCTGGGTAGTCCAGTCCTGACGGTCGTCCTCGCCTCATTGCTTGTCGTGGCCGGCACCAGTGAGGTCCTGGAGCGGCGCCTCCCCCTGCCCCGGACCCCCGTTTGGCGTTTCCTCGGTGGCGCCGCCTCCGGATTCTTCGGCGGACTCGTCGGGAATCAGGGCGGAATTCGGGCCGCGGCATTACTCGGGTTCCAGCTCGAGCCCCGTCAGCTGGTAGCGACAGCCACCGCCTCGGCCCTGCTGGTCGACGCCGCAAGAATCCCGATCTACCTTCTTTCCGAGGGGAGGGCGATCGGTGCCACTGTTCCACTCTGGGTTGCTGCATCTGTCGGAGCGACGATTGGCACCTTACTCGGCGTCCCCCTGCTCAGCCGGATTCCCCCGAGAACATACCACCGCCTCCTGGGTGTTCTGCTGGTATTACTGGGCTTCGCTTTGTTCGCTGCTGCTGTCTAACAAGCGCATGCAGCTGGCGAGCGCTTCAAGTCTTGCGCAGGCCGTTGGGCAGACGCCACGATTACTGGATGCATCGGGATGCCAGTGAGCGTATGGACCATCGGGCATTCGACGCGATCCCTTGAGGAGTTTCTCCAGCTCCTCGCCGCAAATGGAATTGAGGCGGTGGCCGATGTTCGTCGCTATCCCGGATCTCGGCGCTGGCCCCATTTCGCCCGAGAGCCCCTCGGGATCGCGCTGGAGAACCGCTCGCTGCTCTATCTGTGGTTTCCCGAGCTTGGGGGTCGTCGCACACCGAGTCCTCATTCACCGAACACGGCATGGCGCAGCGCAGCCTTCCGCGGCTACGCTGACTATATGGCAACCGAGGCGTTTGCCGACGGACTGGCCCGGCTCGTGAACCTGGCCTCCGGGCTGCGAACGGCAGTTCTGTGTGCCGAGTCGCTCTGGTGGCGCTGTCACCGTGGTCTGATTGCTGATGTGCTTCGCTGGCTCAACTTTGAAGTGATCCACATCCTGGGACCTGGCTCGACGGCCATTCACCCTTATACCCCGGCTGCACGGATTGTCAGGGGGCGGCTCAGCTACTCCGCGGCAGGCGAGCTCTAGGAACATGAGGTCAGGCGCCACTCTCAACCACATTGCCGCCGGCGGTCTCCTCGTAGGCGCAGTATTTGGGCTCGCCGGAACGTTCGTCAGTTCCCCCCAGCTTCAGGCGAGCTTGTGGGCCATCGATAGCGTCGGCCTGGTCCTCGCGACCAGTCTCTTGGCTGTGAAGTACCTTCGAGCTGGGTCGGAGCTGGTAGCCACCGGGTTCTTGGTATTCGCGATTGGTGAAGCGGTACTGCTCTCCGGTACTGCCGCAGGCCCGATGGCCAGCGTACCGGCCTTCGCCGCCGGCATCGCGTTATGGGCGGCGGCGCTGGCTATCATCAGCGCCTCTCCCCACTTCGCTCCTTGGCTGCGGCTCCTTGGTGGCGTGGCTGCGGCTTTGTTTGCGGTCACGGCTGGCCGGATCTATGCGGGCGAAGTGCTGCTACCCACGGCGACTCCGCTCCCATTCTTCGCCTATCCCTTCCTGGTGGGAACCTTGCTCGGCTGGGCGTGGACGCTGCTGCGCGAAGTGGAGTAGATATGTAGCCAGCTTCTGTCCCAGGACTCACCGGAACGCGTCCAACCGACGATTCAGATGAGTGAGGTGAAGCTGTAGTTCGATACCACGGGCTGACTTGATTGAAGAAGCAACGGGATATGAGCCGCGATCGGATCGTCAGGCCCGAAAGGCTTGGCGGCTGGGAGGACGTTTTATTGGCTGGGGGCCTGAACCTCGAGGAGCCGCTCGACCTGCGCTATGAGAGCGGCCTGGGAGAACGGCTTCTCCAACAGGGTCCCAGGAAGCTCCGTGTAGTCCTCACCAAATGCGGAGACAAAGAGCAGCCGGGTGCGGGCCGAAGCCGCCAATTGCTGGGCCAGCTC
>DATFQK010000373.1:0-4125 GCA_035264345.1 Gemmatimonadales bacterium
TGGAGCGGCTGCAGTCGGCCACTGACGTTACGTTCGCCGAGCGCGGGCTTCCCACCAACCTGGTACCCAGCCGTGATATCGGCCTCCAGCTGTCGGGTGACATCTCCGAAGGGCTTCTGGCCTATCAGGTAGGCGTTTTCAATGGCGTGCCGGACCTGGCCAACGGCGGGGACGACCTGAGCAGCGCCAAGGACTTTGTGGGCCGGCTGTTCCTTCAGCCATTCAAGACAGGAAGCTTCCGGCCGCTGGGCCTCGGGTTGGCGGTCAGCACCGGACTGGAGCGTGGGTCAGTCACCACGGCGGGTCTGCCATCGTATCGCTCCCCGGGGCAGCAGACGATCTTCCGCTACAACAGCAGCACCACCACTCCCGCCAACAATGTGTTCGCCAATGGAAGGAGAGTTCGGCTCTCTCCCCAGGCCTACTACTACACAGGGCCGCTGGGTCTCTTAGGCGAATATGTCATTTCCCGGAACGAGGTCACTGGACCCGGTGCTACAGCCCAGCTGGAGCACACGGCTTGGCAGGCCTCCGGTTCGTTCTTCCTGACTGGAGAGAAGAACAGCTTCCGCAGCGCCACGCCGAAGCGGCCCTTCGACCTCAAGGAGGGTGGCTTTGGGGCGATCGAGCTGATCGCTCGTTATGGCGTACTCAGTCTCGATGAAGCCTCCTTCCCGACCTACGCCAGCATCGCCAGCAGCGTGCAGGAAGCCAAAGCCTTGGGTGTCGGGATGAACTGGCATTTCACCCGCGCGGTCAAAGTGGGGGTGAACTATGAGCGCACCACCTTCACCGGCGGTGCCGCCACCGGTAATCGCGAGCCGGAGAACGCTCTCATCGGCCGCTTCCAGACTTCGTTCTAAACGAAAAGGGAATAGCAAGCATGAAGACTCTTGGACTGGCGCTGATCCTGGCGGGCGCTGCGGCGCCCGCCCTGAAGCTGCAGGCGCCCAAGCCGGTAACCCTGCTCAACGTCTCGTACGATCCCACCCGGGAGCTGTACGAGGATTTCAACAAACAGTTCGCCGGATACTGGAAGAACAAGACCGGGCAGGACGTGACGATCCGCCAGTCCCACGGCGGTTCGGGCAAGCAGGCCCGCTCGGTGATTGATGGGCTGGAGGCCGACGTGGTGACGTTGGGACTGGGCTACGATGTCGACGTATTGGCTGACAACGGTCTGCTATCCATGGATTGGCAGAAACGGCTGCCTCACAATAGCTCGCCCTACACCTCGACTGTCATTTTTCTGGTGCGGAAGGGGAATCCAAAAAGGATCAAAGACTGGGCAGACCTGATCAAGCCCGGCGTATCAGTGATTACCGCGAATCCGAAGACCTCCGGAGGTGCCCGATGGAACTATCTCGGCGCGTGGGGCTATGCGCTGCGGCAGCCCGGGAGCAACGAGGCTAAGGCCAAGGATTTCGTCACCCGGCTCTACAAAAACGTGCCGGTACTGGATGCGGGTGCACGTGGTTCCACAACCACGTTCGTCGAGCGGGGAATCGGCGACGTCCTGATTGCGTGGGAGAACGAGGCCCTGCTTGCCGTGAAGGAGCTTGGCCCTGACAAGGTCGAGCTGGTCGTCCCTTCATCCAGCATTCTTGCGGAGCCGCCAGTGGCGGTGGTTGAGAAGGTCGCCAAAAAGCGGGGTACAACCGAGGTGGCCCAGGCATACTTGGAGTATCTGTACTCGAACCAGGGGCAGGAGATCGTCGCCCGGCACTATTATCGGCCAACCAATCCCGTGGTGGCGGCAAAGTTTAGCGCCCAGTTTCCCAAGGTCGAGCTCTTCACCCTGTCCGACATAGTCGGCGATTGGCGTAAGACGCAGAAGACGCACTTCGCTGACGGCGGGGTCTTCGACCAGATCTATCAGCCCGGCGCTACGCCATGAAGAGCGGCAGGTCGCAGCGGGTCCTTCCGGGTTTCGGGTTGTCGCTGGGGATCACCTGCACTTATCTGAGTCTGATAGTGCTGCTTCCTCTGGCCACGATTTTTGCCCGGACCACGGATCTGTCCTGGGCTGCCTTTTGGTCCACGGTCACCAACCCCAGGGTCCTGGCATCCTACCGGGTCACCTTCGGAACGTCCTTCATCGCCGCGGTGGTCAACACCGTCTTCGGGTTGCTGGTGGCCTGGGTGCTGGTCCGGTATCGCTTTCCGGGGCGGCGGTTGGTGGATGCGCTGGTGGACCTGCCGTTTGCGCTGCCCACTGCGGTTGCCGGTATTGCCCTGACTACCCTGTATGCCTCGAACGGTTGGATAGGACAATATCTCGAGCCGCTCGGCATCAAGGTCGCATACACTTCGCTCGGCATCACGGTGGCCCTGATCTTCATCGGGCTCCCCTTCGTGGTACGCACGGTTCAGCCGGTGCTCGACGACCTCGAGGTCGAGGTGGAAGAAGCAGCGGCCAGTCTGGGGGCCCGCCGCTGGCAGACCTTTAGCAGAGTGGTCTTCCCTACGGTGGCGCCGGCGCTGCTTACCGGCTTCGCGCTGGCGTTTGCCCGGGCCATTGGCGAATACGGTTCCGTGGTGTTCATCTCGGGCAACATGCCGATGAAGACCGAGATCGTCCCCCTGCTCATCATCACCAAGCTGGAGCAGTACGACTATCCCGGCGCGACGGCGGTAGCCGTGGTGATGCTGGTTGCCTCGTTCCTGCTTTTGCTGACCATCAACCTGCTCCAGTGGGCGGCGCGGCGCCGCATGGCCACCTCGTCATGACCAGTATCGCGGTACCTCGGCCGGCCACCACGGCACCCCGCGCAATCGCCCGAGCCACCGGAGAGTCCCGCCCGGTGCGCTGGGTTCTGATCACTATAGCCCTGGCATTCCTGGCGTTTACGCTGGTGCTGCCCCTGGCCCTGGTCTTTTCCCAGGCGTTCTCCAAGGGGTTCTCCGTGTACTGGCAGGCCATTACCGAGCCTGACGCACTGAGCGCGGCCAAGCTGACGCTGCTGATCGCGGCGGTGGCCGTTCCCGTCAACGTGGTCTTCGGGGTGGCCGCGGCCTGGTGTATCACCAAGTTCGACTTTCCAGGGAAGAACGTGCTGATCACCCTGATCGATCTGCCATTTGCCGTGTCACCGGTGATCTCGGGAATGATTTTCGTGCTCCTCTACGGTGCCCATGGCTGGTTTGGTGCCTGGCTGACCGAGCACGATATCAAAATCATCTTTGCGGTTCCCGGCATCATCCTGGCCACCACATTCATCACCTCGCCCTTCGTGGCCCGGGAGCTGATCCCGTTGATGCAGGAACAGGGCACCGACGAGGAGGAAGCCGCCATCGTGCTGGGCGCCGGCGGCTGGCAGACCTTCTTCCGGGTGACGCTGCCCAATATCAAATGGGGATTGCTCTATGGACTGATTCTCTGCAACGCGCGCGCGATGGGAGAGTTTGGCGCGGTGTCGGTGGTGTCCGGGCATATCCGGGGGCAGACCAACACCCTGCCGCTCCACGTCGAGATCCTGTACAACGAGTACGCCTTCGCCGCCAGCTTTGCCGTTGCGTCGGTGCTTACGCTTCTCGCCCTGGTCACGCTGGCCCTCAAGACGCTGGTTGAATGGTACCAACGGCGCTCCGCTCACGATCTCGCGGAGACCAAGTCTACCCCTGAAAGGATGGCCGCATGAGCATCGAGGTTCGCAACCTGCGCAAGACCTTCGGCGACTTCGTCGCGCTCGATAACGTGAGCCTCGACGTTCCCGGCGGCGAGCTGGTCGCGTTGCTGGGCCCGTCGGGGTCCGGCAAGACCACCCTGCTCAGAATCATCGCCGGGTTGGAGCCCGCGGATCAGGGAACCATTCTCTTCCACGGCGAGAACGCGACCGACCGTCCGGTGCGCGAGCGGCAGGTGGGATTCGTCTTCCAGCACTACGCCCTGTTTCGCCACATGAGTGTCTTCGAGAACGTTGCCTTCGGGCTCCGGGTCCGGCCACGCAAGGTCCGTCCTCCCGAAGGGGAGATCCGGGAAACCGTGATGGGCTTGCTGAGCCTGGTCCAGCTCGATGTGTTGGCCGATCGCCGCCCCTCCGAGTTGTCCGGTGGGCAGCGGCAGCGGGTCGCGCTCGCCCGAGCTCTGGCCGTCAAACCCAAGGTGCTGCTGCTGGACGAGCC
>DATFQK010000374.1:0-6257 GCA_035264345.1 Gemmatimonadales bacterium
TGTTCTCCTCCAGCGGAGCACATAGTACCCGAACAAACCCCGAAAATCAAGAGGCCTTCGGGAGATGTATACTATGGAACGTTCCGCCCTTGGAGACCCATGAGTTCAAGTACCACCCGAGCCTCCGATCCAATCGCGGCCCGGACCAGATATCCGGCCGTGCGCAACTTTGTAGGCGGCAGGTTCACGTCGAGCACCGCAGGGAGCGAGCTCGAAGTGCTGAACCCCAGTGACGGGAGCCTCCTCTCCCACGTACCACTCTCGTCCAAGTCTGACTTGGCGGCCGCGGTCGATGCGGCGGCAGCAGCGTTTCTCTCATGGAGCACCACGCCCATCAAAGAGCGGGTGCAGGTCTTCTTTCGCTATCGCAGCTTACTGGAACGGAACCTGGGTGAGCTGGCCGGGCTGATCTCTGAAGAACACGGAAAGATTCAAACCGAGGCGGAGGCCGAGATAGCCAAGGCCATCGAGTTGACCGAGTTCGCCTGCTCGCTGCCCCAGATTGCCACTGGCGAGGTGCTGGAGGTGAGCCGCGGGGTGGAATGCCGGATGGACCGGCACCCGATTGGCGTTGTGGCCTCGATCGCTCCGTTCAACTTCCCCAGCATGGTACCCCACTGGACCATTCCGAACGCGATTGCACTAGGCAACTGTCTTGTGCTCAAGCCTTCGGAACAGGTCCCGCTCAGTGCGCAGCGTATTGCGGAGCTGCTCACTGAGGCTGGTCTTCCACCGGGTGTGTTCACCGTCATTCACGGCGGTCAGGAAGTGGTGGAAGGGATCTGTGATCACCCTGGCATAGCGGCCGTCAGCTTTGTGGGCTCGACCCGAGTCGCCAAGCTGGTATATCGCCGAGCGACTGCCAGCCTCAAGCGGGTATTGGCGCTGGGAGGGGCCAAGAACCACCTGTTCGTCCTGCCCGATGCCGATCCCGGGCTCACGGCATCGAACGTGGTAGCCTCGATGTCCGGATGTACCGGGCAGCGCTGCATGGCCGGATCGGTCATGCTGGCGGTTTCTAAGACGGAACATATCGTCAGGCAGCTGGTGGAGCAGGCGCGGAGCCTCGTGCCCGGCCGGGACATCGGTCCGGTCATCTCGCGCGAGGCCCGCGATCGGATCAGCCGCTCGATCGATCAGGCCGTGTCTGCGGGTGCCGTCCTCCTGCTCGACGGGCGCAACCTCCGGGTTCCCGGCAAGGAAGAGGGGTTCTGGATCGGCCCCACCATTCTGGACCAGGTGCGGCCGGACATGGCCATAGCGCAGGACGAGGTCTTCGGCCCGGTGCTGGCCATCATCCGCACTGACGATCTGAACCAGGCGCTCGCCGTGGAGAATGCCTCGCCCTATGGCAATGCAGCGTCGGTGTTCACCCAGCAGGGAGGACTGGCGCGCGAAGTAGCCGAACGCGCATCGGCCGGAATGATCGGGATCAACGTTGGAGTGCCGGTACCTCGGGAGCCCTTTTCTTTCGGCGGATGGAACGAGTCCAAGTTCGGTGCCGGTGACATCACCGGCCACGGCTCCATCGAGTTCTGGACCCGGTCCAAGAAGACTACCACCAGGTGGAGCGCCTAACCTCAGGATCCATACGATGGCCACCGACGTGATCACCCGGGCGTTGGCAATGCCGGCGTTCGACTATACCCCCCTGCCATACACCGGGCCCTCGCGCGAAGCGGTGCTGGCCCTCCGGCGGGAGTACGTGAATCCCGCGGTATTCACGCTCTATCGCGATCCGCTGATGATTGTCGAAGGCAAGATGCAGTACGTCTTCGATGAAACCGGCCGGCGGTATCTCGATCTCTTCGCGGGCATCGTGACCGTCTCGTGCGGCCACTGTCATCCCAAGGTCTTGCGCCGAATGCAGGAGCAGATGAATGCCCTGCAGCACACCACCACCATCTACTTGCACCCCAACCTTCCGCTCCTGGCGCAAAAGCTCGCCTCGAAGATGCCGCCGGGGCTGGACGTCACCTACTTCGTCAACAGCGGGAGTGAAGCGAACGATCTGGCCGTGACCATGGCGCGGCTCTACACCGGGAACCTCGATGTGGTCGCGGTCCGGAATGCCTATCATGGCGGCTCGCCCAGCTCGATGGGAATGACGTCACATCACACCTGGAAGTATCCCCTTCCCGGGCCGGCCGCGGTGCATCATGCGCTCTCGCCCGATCCCTCGAGCCAGACGCTCACCGGCACACCGGAGGAGATCGCCACCAGGGCGGCGGCGGATATTCGTGAGCTGATCCGGTTCTCCACGCCGGGTGCCATCGCTGCGTACATCGCCGAGCCGATTCAGGGTGTGGGCGGAGTGACCCGCGGAGCACCCAACTACTTCCGCGAGGCCTACGCGATAACCCGGGAGTACGGTGGGCTGTGTATTGCCGACGAGGTACAAACCGGATTCGGCCGGACCGGCGAGCACTACTGGGGGTTCCAGAACTACGGCGTGGTACCCGACATCGTGACTATGGCAAAGGGCATCGGCAACGGAATGCCTCTGGCCGCGGTAACCACCCGGCGGGAGATCGCGGAGGCCCTGACCCGGAGGACCCACTTCAATACCTTCGGCGGCAACCCCGTATCCATGGCCGCCGGTCTCGCCGTGCTCGATGTCATCGACGAAGAGAATCTGCAGGAGAACGCGCGGGTTGTGGGCGGCCGCTTCTTGGAAGGTCTGCACCGTCTGCGGGAGCAGCACCCCCTGGTGCGCCATGTTCGCGGACTGGGGCTCATGCTTGGCGTAGAGCTGGCCGACCCGATTACCGGCACTCCTGCTTCGGCGCCCGCACTCGAGGTTCTGGAGGCTGCCCGGGAGATGGGAGTTCTGCTGGGGAAGGGTGGTCTGGACGGCAACGTGCTTCGCATTAAGCCACCACTCTGCATTACGGCCGAGGATGTCGACTTTGCACTCGATGTGCTGGACCGTGCGCTCGAGCGCGCAGCACACCCGGGGGCCTGACCATGGCCGCTGTCCGGAGGTCTGGTGCGGTCTTTGTCCTCCTGGCGCTCCTCGCACCGGCTTTCGGCCTGCCCAGCCGTAACCTTGCCGCTCAAGCGAAACCTCGCGCCCGGGACCTCGGGGTTCCCTTCGACGGAGTGCCAGGACGGTACAACGCCATTACCGATGTAGCGGGCGTTGAGGTAGGACATACCACCTTGATCCGGGGAACCGGCCGGTTGGTGGAGGGAAAGGGACCGGTGCGCACCGGCGTAACCGCTATCCTTCCGCGCGGCCGTGCCGCGCAGCAGCCTGTCTTTGCCGGCTGGTTCACGCTCAACGGCAATGGCGAGATGACCGGCACCACCTGGATCGAGGAATCCGGTGAGCTGGAGGGACCGGTGCTGATCACCAACACGCACAGTGTGGGTGTGGTCCGCGATGCTGCCATTCAGTGGATGCTGAAACACCAGCCGGGCTTTCGCTGGGCGCTACCGGTTGTGGCCGAGACGTGGGACGGCGTGCTCAACGACATCAACGGCTTTCATGTAAGGCCCGAGCATGTGTTTGCGGCGCTGGATAACGCCCGGGGCGGCGCCGTCACCGAAGGCGCGGTCGGTGGTGGCACCGGCATGCTTTGCAATGGGTTCAAAGGCGGAATCGGAACCGCTTCGAGGGTGCTTCCTTCGGAAGAAGGTGGATTCACCGTAGGGGTGCTGGTCCAGTGCAACTACGGCAGCCGGCCCGGGCTTCGTATCGCCGGGGTGCCGGTCGGCAAGGAGTTCACTGCCCCGATGGTCTGTGTGGCGGGGTCGTCGCCGCCGAGCCGCGAATGGTTACGCGAGATGCCGCGGTGCGGGCAGCAGAGCTCCAGCCGCGAGCGCCCTCAGGCAGAGCTCGGATCGATCATCATTGTTATCGCCACCGATGCCCCAGTGCTCCCCCATCAGCTTCGCCGCTTGGTAAAGCGAGCCTCCCTGGGTTTGGGACGGGAGGGCAGCATTGCCAGCAATTTTTCGGGCGACATCTTCGTTGCTTTCTCCACGGCCAATCCTGGTGCCGCCGCCGACTCGGGTTTAGTGGCGCTTCAGATGCTACCGAATGAGCGGCTCGATCCACTGTTTGGAGCTACGGTGCAGGCCACGGAAGAGGCGGTCACCAATGCGTTGGTTGCTGCCGAAACCATGACGGGTGCGGATGATATTCGCGCCTACGGCCTCCCTCACGCCCGTCTGGTGGAGATCCTCCGCAAATACGGCCGTATATCCCCACCAGCGAGCCACTGACAGGAGCTCACTCCTGTCGCCGTGCCGCGGCCAGGGCCAGGCTGATCGACTCTCTCGAGGCCAGAAGGTCCTCCAATGCCTGCCCGGTACCCCTGGTCTTCGGGGCGGCTTCGTCTCCCCTTTCCAGCAAGGGCAGGAGTTTGTTCCACACCGACCCGGGAAGCACCGTCTCCAGATACTCCAGCGCAGTACCACGGAGGTAGGCGTCATCGGTATGTAGGGCGTGAAAAGCCAGTCGGAGAGTCTCTCTCGGCAGAATGAGCGACAACAGCGTGAAGAGGTGCTCCAGACTGCGACTCACCCGGTCCCGCAACACCTCAATCTCCATGGGAGAACGCTCCTCTTCCGCCGAGTCGATCAGCTGCCGGCTCTCCCAAACTCCGCGTTCCACACCGATCTCCTTCTCCACCACGCCGAGAATGTAGGCCCGGTCCACTGAAACATTGTGGATCTCTCCGGCCATACGGCTGAGCGCCCGTCCAGCCCGGTATCGCACCTCGAAGCGACGGTCGTTCAAGGCCTGGAGAAGTCCGTCGAACGCCCTGCGGTTTGGCGCTCCCGCGAGCACATTGACCAGCCTTCGTCTGATGGCAAAGTCCTCGTCGGGGTCCAGCAGTCGCCGGAGCAGAAGGTCGGTATGGGCTGAAGCCACCCGGCGCAATGACACGATAGCCGCCGGAGCCACCGCATCCCAGGCTAAAAGCTCGATGATGCTCTCGACCTGGTCGGCTGCGGGGGTGGTACTGGCCAGCGCCTGGTTGACCTCTTCGGCAGTGCCATGATGAATCGCCCGATCCAGAGGCGTCTCTATGATGGCGGGAGCGGCCCGTCGGACCGATGGCCCTGTGGCACGTGGTGAGGCCGTCGAGAGAGCCAGACGGGACCGAATTCCGCTCAGGTCGAAGCCTCCAACTGTCTGGAGCCAGGCCGCTGCGTCATCTTCGGTGGGATCGGGGAGCGGTCCCGCCTGACGGTGGATGCTTCCCTCGAGCGCGGCGACGTAGCCGAGGTGAAGCCGGCGAGCGACGACGAGGGCCAGGGCGGACAGCAGCACGGTCAGGCCCAGGAGCAGCCGTCCGGCCCCACCGCTGCTCAGCGCCAGCGCGCCCAGAATCAGCCCGCCGCCCACGATATCTCCAACTCGCGCGGCGCCCACATCCAGCAACAGCTTGGTGGCGCGCTTCTCCAATGGCGCGACCGGAGTGAAGAGCAGCTCGTAGGCTCCGCGGAACACCGAGCTCCGCAGGACCACTTCGGTACCCCGGGCCAGGGCTATGGGCAGCACACCGGGCGCAAGCAGGGCGCCAACCGCACCTAGACTCACTCCAGCCGGCAGGAGCGATGCATTGCGGGCGACTCCGAATCTTCCCAGCAAGGGGCGCAGTGCGGTGACTTGAATGAAAATCCCGATCAGCGCCGTGGCGGTGTAGAAGGCCGCAAAAAAACGCAGCAGCTGCTCTCCGCTGGTGGTAGCTGCACTCGCTCGGGCCTTGAACACGTAATCGAGAATGCCCTCGGCCGAGGACGTGAGCGTCACCAGCAACGCAATTCCCAGGAGGTAGGGTGAGGCGCGCAGCACCCGCCCGCCGCTCAGTAGCGGCTCAGTTTCGGCTCCTTCACTTGCTGACGGCTGTGGACGTGCGCCGCGCCCGACTCCCATCACCAGTACGGAGGCGAGCAGGTGCAGGACGGCAAGCACCGGGAGCATGGCATTCAGCGAGAGCACGGACCCGACTCGCTCGGGCAGGAGCCCGCCCAGGAGCCCTCCGATCGATCCGCCGGCAGTGATCCGTCCGATGGTGCGGCGCGCCGTTCTGGGGTCAAACCGTTCGTTGACGATGGCCCAGAACCCGGAGACCAGGATCGCACCGATGGCGGTGAAGTGGAGATAGACGAGAACTGCGGCAGGCTTTCGGGCCGAGCCGACCAGGGCCCATTCCGCGAGCAGTAGCGCAGCGCTGAGGGCATATAATCGGGGAACCAGCCGGGCCGGCTGGCTCCGCGCCATGACCCCGGCAATCAGGATC
>DATFQK010000375.1:0-6837 GCA_035264345.1 Gemmatimonadales bacterium
GAAGCGCAGCTCTCCGGAGCGGCGGCGGGAGAGAAGCCTTCGCTGACGCCACGGGCCCTGATGATCATGCGGGCTAGCCCGCAGCAGGAGCGGATTGCCCAGGAGTTACGGAACGCCGGCTACGAGGTTCGATTCGGGGAACGCCAGGAGGATCCTGGCTCGATTCCCACCGAGCAGCTGCCCCACCTGGTGATCATCGGGGGTGAGGCGGGCGACGGCGACCTGTCGGCGGTCGCCTCCAGCTGGACCAGCAGGGCCGACAGACGTCCTGGTGCAGTCGTGCTGGTGGAGACGCTGCGCCCAGTCGACCGGCTTCGGGCCATAGCTGCCGGAGTCGATGCGGTGTTTCCTGCCGAGCAGGTGGAGCAGAAGCTCCCGCGCTACGCCCGGACATTCGCCCGCATCGGGCCGCCTCCCTCGAACGTCGTGCTGGTCGACCCCGACCCTGCCCGCGCCGGCCGAATCTCGACCGCTCTCGACGGAGCGCATATACGGGTGACCTGCAACGCACCCTCTCAGTCCGTCATTGAAGCGCTGGACCGCGAGTCGCCCGACCTGCTCCTGCTGAGCACTCGCCTCAAAGACTCCGATCCCCTTGCTCTGGCCCGGATGATACGCCAGGACGCCCGCTACCATCTCTTACCGATCGTCTTTGTGGGTGAGGACACCACGGCGGAGCGGGTCGCGGCACTCCGCGCTGGCGCCGACGATTTCGTGTCGGCCACCTCCGATTCTGCCTTGCTGGTCCAGACCGTGATCGCCCGCGCGGCCCGGGGCCGCCGAATCCGTGAGATGGTGCACCGAGATGGGCTGACCGGCCTGCTCAATCACGCCACCCTGATGGCGGAGTTGGAAGGCGCGGTGGATTTCAGCCGACGCTACGGCGAGCCGCTGGCCTTCGTCATCTTCGAGCTGGCAGGATTCAAATATCTGGGCGAGCGTCTCGGCCCGAGGGCGGGAGATGAAGTACTTCTCCATGCAGCCGGAGTGTTTCGCTCCAACGTGCGAGCCAGTGATGTGATCGGCCGCTACGGAATGGAAGCGTTCGGAATGCTGCTCCGGGGAGGCAACGCCGGTGGCGCCACCGTCCTGGCCCAGAACCTCCACCGGGTACTGGGTGAACAACCGGCCCGAACCTCCGGCGGCGAGCTGGTACCCATCGAAGTAAGCGTCGGAGCCGCGGTCTTCCCCCGGGACGGGACTACGCCGGCGGAGCTGGCCCAGGCTGCGGAGAGGGCGGTGAGGAAGGCAAGGCAGCGGGGCGGAGGGGCCGCGGGGCAGTAGATAGAAAAGCCCTCCCGGGCGTATAGCCCGAGAGAGTCTTCGTTCTGTCAGCCCGGCTGCCCCGCTGCCCCGCTTCTTAATGCCTGAACCCAACCGCCGAGAGCGGAAGCACGTCACGCGGGTTCTTCTCGTCGCCGAAGAGCAGCCGCCCCTCGCGGAACGTGGCGCCACGGAGCGTGAAGGCGAGGACTTCGCCCAGCTCCTGAACCAGGAATACTTCGATCTTGTCGCGAACCTCGCGCGGCAGATCCTCCAGGTCCGGCTCGTTCTCCTTGGGCAGAATGATCTTGTTGATTCCTGCCCGCACCGCGCCGAGTACCTTCTCCTTGACGCCTCCGATTGGAAGCACCCGGCCACGAAGAGTGATCTCTCCGGTCATGGCAATGTCATGGCGCACCGGCCGGCCCGAGAGGGTGGACACCACCGCAGACGCCATGGTGACACCGGCGGATGGACCATCCTTGGGAATCGCTCCCGCCGGCACGTGGATGTGAATGTCGCGATCGAACATCTCGTCCTGAATCTGCAGCGCGGCTGCGTGTGACCGGGCGTAGGTCCAGGCGGCACGGGCAGACTCTTTCATGACATCGCCCAGCTGACCGGTGAGGACCAGCTCGCCTTTACCCCGCATGGTTGACGCCTCGACGAACATGATGTCGCCGCCGGTGGGCGTGTAGTACATGCCCGTCGCCACCCCGACTTCGTCCTCGCGCGCCATCTTCTCCGGGTGGACCTTGGGCCGGCCCAGCAGATCGTCCACTTGCTCGCGGTCGATGGTGATTTGCTCCACCTCGTGCGTGGCGATCTTTCGAGCCACCTTCCGGGCCAGCCGTCCGATCTCACGCTCCAGCTGCCGTACGCCGGACTCCCGGGTATAGCTGGTGATGACCTCTGAGAGCGCCTCATCGGTGATCGTGAGTTGCTGCGGGCTCACCCCATTCTCCGTGAACTGCCGGGGGATGAGGTATTTCCGCGCGATCTCCCGCTTCTCCCGCTCGGTGTAGCCGGCAAACTCGACCACTTCCATCCGGTCCAGGAGGGGTCCCGGAATGTTCTGAATGAAGTTTGCCGTCGCAATGAAGAGCACCTCACTCAGGTTGAAGGGCACGCCGAGGTAGTGATCCACGAACGTGTCGTTCTGTGCCGGGTCCAGAACCTCCAGCAGCGCACTCGCCGGATCGCCCTGGAACGAAATCCCGAGCTTGTCCACCTCGTCCAGCAGGAACACGGGATTCTTCGTGCCGGCCTGCTTCATACCCTGGATGATGCGGCCAGGCATGGCTCCGACGTAGGTGCGGCGGTGGCCGCGCACGTCGGCTTCATCCCGGGCGCCTCCCAGCGAAATTCGGACGTATTTCCGGCCCATGGCCCGGGCGATGGATTTGGCAACCGAGGTCTTGCCCACACCCGGAGGTCCCACGAACAGCAGAATCGGACCCTTGGCAATGCGGTCATCCTCGTTGCCTTTGGGCGGTGTGTTGGGCGGTGGAATGGTGGCGGTGGCCTGCGGCGCATCGGTCGACTCACCGGCGGCAACTTCCTCCGCCTTGTGCTCGGCTTTTGCTTCTTCGAGTGAACCGGCCCCATCCGCCGCTCCATCGTTCCGCCGTTCCGCTTCCTCCTGCTGCTCCCGAAGCTGGCGGACCGCCAGGAACTCGAGCACCCGGTCTTTCACGTCGCCCAGGGCGTAGTGGTCCTCGTCCAGGATGCGCTGAGCCTCCGGAAGCTCGAGATGTTCCTTGCTCCGCTCGTTCCAGGGGAGCTCGGCAATGTTCTCCAGGAAGGTGCGGATCACCTGCGACTCCATGGACTCCCGCCCAATCCGGGTCAGCCGGTTGAACTCCCGATCGACCTCCTTGCGAGCCTCCGCCGGCAGATCGAGCGCCTCCAGCTTGTCCTTCAGCTCCTGTAGATCGTCACGCTCGTCGCCTTCACCCAGCTCCCGCTGAATGGTCTTGAGCTGCTCCCGAAGGAACATCTCCCGCTGCCGCTCGCCCAGCTCTTCCTGGACCTGGGACTTGATGTCTTCCTGGGCATCCAGCACGCCGATTTGCCGCTGCATGTGCACCAGCACCCGGCGGAGCCGCTCCTCCACGCTCAGCGTTTCCAGCAGCAACTGCCGCTGCGCCGGCGTGATGTCGATGTAGCCGGCCACCAGGTCGGCGAACTTGCCGGCCTCGTTGACGCCGGCCAGTACCTGCTGCACCACCTCATCCGGCAAGCCGGACTTCTGGCCCAGCTCGGCCGCGCGAGCCCGAGCCTCGCGATGGAGCGCGACGAACGCGGGATCCTGAGGATTGAGCGGCAGCATCTCTTCGGCCTCGCGCACGATGGCCTGGAGGTAGCCGTCCCGCTCGCTGTAGTGGATGGCGATGCCTCGCTGCTCTCCATTGAGCAGCAGCTGCATGCCGGATAGCCCGCGCTGCAACTGGCCAATGCGGGCGATGGTTCCGATGGTATAGAGCGCGTCGGAGGTCACGCTTTCCACGTTCTGCCGCTGCGACACCGCAAACACCAGCCGATCGCCCGCAAGGGCGGCTTCGATGGCGCGCAGTGTTGCCGGACGGCCGGCACCGATGGGTGCCGTGACCCCGGGGAAGAGAACGACCTCCCTGAGGGGAAGAACGGGCAGTGTCAATCGTTCGGCCATTTAAGGCCCTCCTTACGTAGCCCCGTTCCGGGGCAAGAATGACAGACTCACAAACAGATCGGCCAGGCAAACGCACCGACCGTGCCAGCCCAACTCTGTCTTATTGCGGGCATTGAGCACTCGTTTAAAAGGATTTAGCAGCCCCATATGTTCCCGTCCGACGTTCTGGCGGGCGGGCTACGCCCCTACGGCTCGAGCGAGGTGAAATGCTGCCAGAATGGCCCTCAGTCACCAGTCTCCAGTCCTCGGACGCCAGCGCTCTCCGCTAAGCCGTACATTCGGCTGGATCAGTGTCGCGCTCGGCTGCCGACTGGGGACTGAGGACTGGGAACTGACCACCTACTCTCGACTCCCGACTGTCTCCGGTACAGATTGTTTGCCATGCTGGGAAATTCTGCCTGCCATCCTCCTCCAGCGGCGACCGCATGACGGCGCCGAACGATAGACCGCTCGCGGCTCGCCTGGCCGAGGCTTTGGGCGACGCCTATACCATCGAGGGTGAGATCGGCCGAGGGGGAATGGGAGTGGTGTATCGGGCCCGCGACGAGCGGCTCCAGCGGCGGGTCGCCATCAAGGTGCTTCCCCCGGAGCTGGCGTTTCAGCAGGACATCCGGCAGCGATTTACCCGGGAGGCCCAGACCGCGGCGCGCCTGTCTCACCCGCATATTGTCCCCATCCACTCGGTCGGTGAAGGCCAGGCTCTGGTCTACTTCGTCATGGGCTATGTGGACGGCGAATCGCTCGCCGCCCGGATCCGCCGACGGGGACCGCTACCGGTCGAGGAAGTCCGCCGGATCATGAAGGAAACCGCCGACGCGCTCGGCGCCGCCCACGCGCTCTCGGTCATCCACCGCGACATCAAGCCCGACAACATTCTGCTCGAGGGAACCCGGGGCAGGGTCATGGTCACCGACTTCGGGATTGCGAAGGCGCTCTCGACCGCCTCGGGGGCCACGCTTACCGGCGTTGGCGTCGCCATAGGCACTCCCGCTTTCATGAGCCCGGAACAGGCCGCCGGCGAGCGCAACATCGACGGACGATCGGATCTGTACAGCCTCGGCGTCGTCACCTACCAGATGCTGACCGGCAAGCTCCCCTTCAATGCCCCCTCGGTGGCGGGCATCCTGATGAAGCAGATCACCGAGCCCGCGCCCGACATCCGGCGACTTCGGCCCGATGTACCGGAGGACATGGCGCTCGCAGTGGCTCGGTGCCTGGAGAAAGATCCGGAGAGCCGCTGGCCAACGGCGGATGCGCTCCGCCGTGCACTGGAGACCCGGAGCGTGGGGGACTACCAGCCGACTGCTGCACGGCGAGCCGGGACGGCGGCGCGTGGCAGCGGGGCAGAGTTTGGGCGAAGTAGCTCCCGAGTTCCCGATGCCAGGACCGGCCGGGGAAATCGACCATTGCATCCGGGCGCCCTCCCGGTACCGCGGTTACCCGACGGCCCGCTTTCCCGATCTCAGCGCCGGGAGGCCCGGCGAGATCGGCAGGCCCTGCAGATTCCGGACACCGGCGAGCCCAAGATCATCCAGAAAGTTCGCGGTCAGTTCGCCAGCTGGGCTGCCGTCAGCGCCGGGTGCATGGGAATCAATGTCGCCACTGGACTGGAACACCCGTGGTTCCTCTTCCCGATGTTTGGAATTGGCATTGGGCTGATGCGGAACTATGCCACGCTGTGGTCGGCTGGTTATAGCTGGCGGGACGTGTTGAAGCGTCCGCCGGCCCCGGACGCAGTCGAGACGACGATGATCGGAGGCAAGGGCCCACGCCAGCTGCCGGTTCCCGATGTCGAGGAGTACGGGTCCCAGCTGCCGGCAGTGCTGCAGGTCCATGGCGACCGGCAGGCCATCCTCAAGCTGATGTCCAAGCTGCCGCCCTCGGAGCGCAAGATGCTTCCTGAAATCCAGCCCACGGTCGATGGCCTCTACTCCCGGGCCACGGACTTGGCCAGGACCCTGCACGCCATGGACAGCAACCTGGACACGGACGGCCTGGCGGCCATCGACGAGCGGATTGCCGGTCTCTCCCGGGAGCCGGACGATCCCGAGCGAGCCCGCCGCCTCAAGCTGCTCGAGCGGCAGCGGCAGACCATTTCCGATCTGCGAGGCCGCCGGAGCCAGGTGGCCGGCCATCTCGAGTCCTGCGTGCTGGCAATGCAGAATGTGCGGTTCGATTTGTTGCGGCTACGCTCGGCGGGAGTCGCGGCGGTGCTGGGCGATCTCACTCAGGCAACTCAGCAGGCCAGGTCTCTCTCCCGCGACGTGGACAACGTGATCGCCGCGGCCGGCGAGATTCGAGAGGTCATGAAATAGCGGTATGGGTTGACGAACGAGAGCCTTCACCATACTCATGTAGCGCACTCCGTCCGAAGGGAGGGGCAGCGGCACTCACCCAGCGCAGGGTACCCCACGAAGTGAGTGCCGGCATATGAACCGACTCACCCACAATCACACGTAGCGTCGACAGGCAGACGGTATCCCAGGTGCGGACTGAGTAAGGTCCACACGCACAGCGGCATAATCGCCGCTAGCCGATTGGCAGCGGGGCCCGGACAAATTCACGGGCCCCGATTCGCTTTCAGGGAAATGTCGAAAGGGAAATCTGCTGGCTAGAAGGCCAGGATCTCTTCCATCGCCTTCTTGAGGCTCTCCACCTGCGGCAGAATCACGTCCTCCAGCTCCGGGGCGTAGGCAACGAAGGTATCGGTGGCCGCAACCCGCCTGACCGGGGCATCCAGGAAAGCGAAAGCCTCGTCCGCAATCCGGGCGGCGATCTCCGCCCCGTAGCCCCAGCTCAACGAATCCTCGTAGGCCACAATCACCCGGTTCGTCTTCCGAACCGACCCATAGATCGTGTCCCAGTCCACCGGTGAGAGCGACCGCAGGTCGATCACCTCGACG
>DATFQK010000376.1:0-2610 GCA_035264345.1 Gemmatimonadales bacterium
GTGATCCGCTTCACCGCTTACGCTTTACCGTTTACCGCTATCCGAAGCTGATCCCGCCCTTGCCGTAGCCGGGCTCCCGGCGCTCCGGCTTAGCCCGGGTGTAGCCCAGCTCCTCACTTCGGCTGATCCGTTTCTGAGAGGCCAAACCCTCCAGCACCAGCTCGCACGCGGCGACCTGGCGGGGTGCATCCTTAGCTCCGGCCAGAGCGAACTCCGTCACGGTCTCGAGCAGCCCTGGAACCACGCTGAATCCCTTGAGGCAGACATCGGACCGCTGATCGCCGGATACCTTCAGGGCGCCTCCCTGGTCGAACCAGGCCACGATTCTGCCCAGGTCGGCCCCGCCCATTCGCTCCTCCAGGACCCGGCCCGCGGCGCGACGAATCAGGTCCCGGGCGATGATATCGCCCCCCTGGAGCTCGCCCTCGTACTCCAGCTCCAGCTTTCCGGTGATGGAAGGGACGGCAGCATAGATATCGCTGACTCGGGGAACGACCTTCTCCTCACCCAGCGCGACCGTTCTCCGCTCGGCGTTGCTGATGGCGTTCTCCAGCGTGCTGATGGGGAGCCGCTGACTGACGCCGGAGCGCTTGTCTACCCGCTTGTCCTCCCGGGCCTCGAAGGCCACTCGCTCGATTACTTCGAGGACGAAATCCGGAACCTCGAGCGGCTTACCGCCCCGACCGGTCCAGGCTTCCTGAGCTGTTATCTCCATGCCCAGCTGTACCGTTCTCGGGTAGTGGGTGATGACCTCGGATCCGATCCGGTCTTTGAGAGGAGTGATGATCTTGCCCCGGGCGGTATAGTCCTCGGGATTGGCGGTGAAGGCGAGCAACACATCCAGGGGCAACCGGACGGGGTAGCCTTTGATCTGGACATCGCCTTCCTGCATGATGTTGAACAATCCCACCTGCACCTTGCCGCTCAAATCGGGCAATTCATTGATCGCGAAGATTCCGCGGTTGGCTCGGGGCAGAAGACCGAAGTGCATGGTCAGCTCATCCGAGAGCAGGTGGCCGCCTCGGGCAGCCTTGATCGGGTCCACGTCTCCGATCAGATCCGCGATGGTCACGTCGGGAGTGGCGAGCTTCTCCACGTAACGTTGCTCCCGTCTGAGCCAGGCAATAGGAGTGGCCTCGCCACACTCGTCCAGGAGATCGCGGGCGTACTTGGAAATCGGAGCAAAGGGGTCATCGTTGACTTCGCTCCCCGCGATGATGGGGATCTTCTCATCGAGCAGACTGGTAAGGTCACGGAGGATGCGGCTTTTGGCCTGGCCTCGCAATCCCAGCAGGATGAAATGATGCCGGGCCAGCAAAGCGTTGATGATCTGGGGAACGATGGTGTCCTCATAGCCCACGATTCCGGGGAACAGAGGCCCACCTATTTCGAGACGCTTGAGGAGATTGCTCCGGATTTCTTCCCGGACGGTGCGTCCCCGCAGCGGAGCCTCCGCCCACCGGCTGTTCTTGAGTTCACCTATGGTGCGTGGCTCGATCATGATTGGATTCGCTCACGAACGGGAAACAATTGGCAGAAGAGAAAAGTATCAGCTTTCATGAACTAATTTCGATGTACCTAGCATGGTTGATCTTGACAAAGTGATGCTGAGACGTAGCTTCGCCGTCGCGTCTCTGTCCGGCGACAGCGACGGCCGTGGACCCGGTTCATTCACCGCCGACCGACCTTACAGGGAGTGACGATGAAGACGATCCTGGCGCTAACCGCGGTTCTCCTGCTCGCGGGCTGCGAAAAGAGGGCTGCCACCCCGGCAACCGATACCTCGGCTGCCGCCCCGGCTATGTCCGACACCGGCATGGGGATGACTCATTCCGACTCGACCATGGCGCGGGATACGGCCAAGAAGTAGCGATTACCCATCCAGGTCCTCCGGACCGAAGGGAAGCGCCACCACGGTGGCTGGTTGACCTCCAGCCACCAGCTCCTCGCCCAGACCCACCTCGCGCCGAATCAATCCTAAGCCAATCGCTCGGTCTTCCAGCCTCAGCGTCGATCGTACGCTCCCCACCTCCCGTTCTCCCTTCTGGATGGACCGGTTGTCGAGTGGCTGTGCCCTTCGCCAGCGGAGTCCTCGCAGCTCCCGGTTGGTGTGCCCCCGAAAGTGCAATCGGGCGACTGTCTCCTGCCCGGTGTAGCAGCCCTTGGTGTAGGAGACTCCGCCGATCTGATCGTAACGCACTTCTTGCGGCAAGGTGCGTTCATCGATCTCCGCCCCCAGCGCCGGCCAGCCACACAGAATGCGGGCGGCATGCAGGTCGCGCTCGTCACCCTGGACCGCCCCCGCTGCGACCAGTTTGCTGGTCAGCGCGGCGATGGCCGGCTCGGCTCCCACTGCGAGCGCCACGAAGGGTGCCGTCTCGGGGGCCAGGGCCAGCGCGACCGGACTCACCTCACCGCCAACAGAGGCCACTCGGCCGGTGGCCTCAGGCAACTGAAGCCCCGACGAAGCCAGCGTCTGAAATCCGTGCGCGCCGATCAGCCAGGCGACTCGGGCTTGGCCGGTCTGATCGCTCACCTTGGCGAGCCGGGGCGGCAGCTGGCGCCGGAACAGGTCAAGCGAGGGCTCCTGCCCCGAGCGGGGCGCGATCA
>DATFQK010000377.1:0-2672 GCA_035264345.1 Gemmatimonadales bacterium
CGGACGATCGAGCGCGTGTCATTGGTATCGCTACGATCGGCGCGATGAATGGATGCCTCGAAAAGCCGCTGCCTGACACCGCGGTCGGCAAGCGATGCGAGCGCAGGTTGTTGCGTGGTGTTCTGCAGCACGATGAGGTACTTGCCCGCGAGTCCACGGTCCTTGGCTGCCTCAGCGGATGCAGCGACCTCAGCTTCACTGAGCCCTTTCAGCTGTGACCGGTCGTCCAGCACCAGGGCCCCAGCCTTGGTGGCGGTCAGCAGCTTGTTCTGAAAATCGGTGGAGAGCCGAGCCTCCTCCTGGTTGAGCTGGCGGAGGCGGTTTTTAGGGGCTTCTGGTAGCTGGGCGCCGGCCCGCACGAAGTTGCGGTGGTAACGCTCCACCAGCGTGTTTTGCTCGGTAGACAATTTCAGCGAGGCCCGGCGCTGGTAAACGCTGTGGACCCGTTGGAACAGGCGGGAATCGAGGTACAGGGCGTCGGAGTGTGCGGCCAATCTCGGGGCCTCCTCGGTCTGCACTCGCTGCAACGTGTCATTGGTGTTGGCTTGCACCACTGATCCGAAAACCTTGAGAACCCGGGTGAGCAGTTCGCCGGTGCGTTCCAGCGCCACGATTGTGTTCTCGAAGGTCGGGGATGCCTGCTGCCGGGCGATCGAATCGAGCTCTGCCCGTTGCCGCCGCATGCCTTCCTCGATCGCTGGTTGATAGTCGCCATTCCGGATGCGATCGAATGCCGGCGCCTGATAGGGCAGGGAGCTGGGCTGGGCGAATGGATTAGCGCTGCTGAATTCGCCCGGGGCGACGGATGCGGCCCCGGCGCTGGCCTGGTCCGACGTGGATCGGGCGCAGCCTTGAGCGATGAGGCACAAGGTCAAGGTCAAACCGGCTCGCATCGGGGGTCCTCGTTGGAATGTTGCGTTGCAGCAATTCTGGAGATTCATGACTCAGGGCGACGCTGCGGCAGCGATGTCCTCACCCGCCAGCGTCGCAAAAGGTTGTTCCGGGCTCGACGCGCCAAATCGCCCAGCCGAAGCCGGAACACTTCGACCCGCGTTGCGGGCATCGCCCGTACCCCATACCTGGCTTGGTATCCCAAAGTTTCGAGAAAATCCCCCGCCTCGGCCTCGAAGATTTCCACCTCGCGGCGGCTCAAGACCTGTTGCCATCCCACAGCGCGCGACCGAACCGGCGCCTGCCCCACCAGGTGGTGCTGATGCTCGTGATATCGGGTTGGCCGTGAAGGGTTCGCCGCCGCCATCTCTGGCTCATAATCCAGTCCGATGAATCCCGTGATGCGGCGCAGGCTGCTCTCGGGTTCCTGCAGCACGTCCTCGTAGCGGACCCGCAGAATCCGATCGGACCCCAGGTCCAGTTCTGCCGCCAGCCCAAGGGCACAGCGCGCCATCCAGAACTCGGCAGCGTGGAGCGCGTTGTTGGGACCCCAGTCGAGCGGCAGCAACGACGCGGCTACGGCCCGTCCGTCGCGAACGAGATGAATGAAGCGAGCTGCCGGAAACATACGAAGTAAACCGCGCACCCGCCTGAAGTTGGTTGGGGTGTGATCGATCCACACGCCAGCCGTGGGTTTTCCCGCTTTCCGGCCGTACGCTTGCGCCAGCCAGGTCCACAGGTCCGCCAAGGTGCTGCCGAGCTTGTCAGCCTGGACACTGGCCGGCTCCAGTGAGAGGCCCCAGAGTAAGCGGAAGCGCTCATGGGCCACGATCCGGCCGAGCGCCGCGCGGGAATCGATCCGGCCATCCGAATCGGCGTGGGCGAGTTGATCATCCATGAACTGACTCTCGGGAAGGCAAAGGGACCGAGAGTGGCAGCCTAGCATGGCTCCGAGCATGGTGGTCCCGCTTCGCTCACAGCCGCCGATAAACACAGGTTTCATGACTTTCCCAGCTCGCTCAGTCGCTTCTCGATAAATCGTCGCTGGGGCTCCTGGAGCGTGAGACTCAGGGCCCGCCGATACGAGGCAACCGAGTCTGAGGTCTGTCCCAGCCGGCGACAGAGCTCGGCCCGAGCCGCGTGCGCCAGCTGATAATCCTGAAGATCACCCCGGGCCAGAATGCCATCGATAAGAGTGAGCCCGGCCGCAGGACCGTCGCGCATAGCCACCGCCGCGGCGCGATTGAGCTCCACAATGGGAGAAGGATCCGCACGCAGCAGTACGTCATAGAGCCCGACGATCTCAGCCCAGTCGGTCGTCTCGGCACTTGCCGCCTCTGCGTGGATTGCTGCGATCGCTGCCTGCAGCGTGAAAGGTCCGAAATGTCGGGACCGCATGGACCGCTCGACCAGGGCTACGCCCTCGGCGATCAGCTCGCGATTCCACCGGGTACGGTCCTGCTCATCCAGCAACACCAGCTCGCCCTCCGGGGAGGTCCGGGTCTCGCGCCGGGATTCATGCAGCAGCATCAGGGCCAGCAACCCCATCGCCTCCGGCTCGGGCAGAAGCTCTACCAGAAGCCGCCCCAGCCTGATGGCTTCGGCTGACAGGTCGTGACGGGTCAGAGATGCGCCGGAGGAGGCGGAGTAGCCCTCATTGAAGACGAGGTAGACGACCTGCAACACGCTGGCAAGGCGCTCGGGAAGGTCGGTGCGGCCAGGCACCTGATACGGAATGTTGGCCACCTTGATCTTGGCCTTTGCCCGGACAATTCGCTGGG
>DATFQK010000378.1:0-2011 GCA_035264345.1 Gemmatimonadales bacterium
ACCGCTCAGGCCGAGATCCACCGCTCCAGCCTGTGGCAGGAGCTCACCGCGGCTGAGCGGCGGCGGGACCAGGCAATCGAGCAGGCGGACGCACTGGGCCACGAAGCTCGTGCGGCTGCTGCTGCTACCGATCACGCCCGACACCTGGTTGCGGAGGCTCGCGAGCGTGAGACCATGCACCGGGGCGACCGCCGGCGGGCCGAAGAATCGTTGGCGCAGTTGACCGCTCGCCGTCAGGTGCTGGAAGAGCTGGAACGGGATCGGGTGGGCCTGGCACCTGGGGCTGCGGCACTGCTCGCGGCGCGGGACAATTTCCAGGGTGGAGTGCTGGGCCCCCTGAGCGACTTCGTGAGCACGGGCCGCGACGACGCGGAGCTGGCCGAGCGGCTGCTGGGCGAGTGGATGCATGCCGTACTGGTCCAGGACGCTGACGCCATCAGGGCGATACAGGCCTGGCACTCGGAACAGCAGCCCGGCCCACTCGTCCTGCTGCCGGTCCAACCCGGCCCGGTATGTCCGGTGGACGAAGTACCCCTGGATGATCGGCTGCACGCCGACGGTCCCGCGGCCGGGTGGGTACGGGCGGCGCTGGCCGGGTCACAGGTGCTGGATGAGAGCGGCCGGGTACTGCGTCGCGCCAGCGGTGCGATTTTCCTCGCCGGAGTGGGGGCTCCCCTGGGGCCGATTCGCCGCCGGGCGGAGCTCGCCACCTTGACGGAAGACATCCAGCGAGCCGAACACAGCATGAATGCGGCCGAAGAGGCCCTCCGCAATATTGTCGAGCAGCTCGGTGTCCTGGAGCAGGCTCTGGCCGAGGCCACCAACGCGGCGGAACGGGCTCGCGACGCCGAGCGCCAAGCCATCGCCGTCCGGGAGGACGTCGGACGGGTGGTAGCCAATCTGAGCCGGGAAACCGCCGAAGCAGACACCCAGATGGATCGGCTGACCGAGCGCCTGCTGCAGTCGGAAGGGCGGCTCGGCGAAATCGATGAGACACTCATGGCCGACGAGCTGGCGCGGGGCCGGGTGGAGGAGGCCCTGAGCGCGGCCCGTGTCCTCCTCGCGGAGCTGGAGGCGGAACAGGAGGCAGCCCGGGAACAGCGGGCCCACTGGCAAGTCCAGGAGGCGCATCTGGCGGGGAGCCTCCGCGCCGCCAGTGATCGGCTGCAGCGGGCAGCCCGGACCCGGAACGAGGCAGAAGAGGCAGCGCGTGCTCTGTCCGATGAGCTGGCCCAGTTGGAGGCCGACACTACGGCTATCGCCGCCCACCGGTCAGAGTGGCTGGAGCTGCGGGAGGAGCGGAGGGCTGCACTCCAGGAGGTCGAGCTCGCCAGCTCGCAGGCAGAATCGGAACTGGCACGGGCCGAAGCCGCGCTAGCCGACTCCGATCGGCAGGTTGGGAACGTGCGCGGGCAGTTGGAAAGCGCGGGCGAGGAGAGCCATGCGCTTCAGGTGCAGCTGACCGAAAGCGCCGGTTTCCGTCGCAGCATCATCGAACGGGTGGAAGCAGAGTGGCACCGGCCATTCGATCATCTGATTCAGAGCACGACGCTCCTCGACATGGACCTGGGGACCCTGGAAGCCGAGACCGCCCGCGTCCTGACCACGCTGGAGGGCATCGGTCCAGTGAATCCACTCGCGGTTGAAGAGCATGCGGAGGAGAGCAAGCGCCTCGATTTCCTGATCGCGCAGCGCGACGACCTGGTCAGCGCGCGGCAGTCACTCATCCAGGCCATCCGTGAGATCGATGGCACCGCTCGGACCATGTTCCTCGAGACCTTCAACGCGATCCAGGCCAACTTCTCCAAAGTGTTCCAGACGTTGTTCGGGGGCGGTGAGTGCGACCTCCGGCTGGCTACGCCGGACGAGCCGTTGGAGAGCGAGATCGACATCCACGCGGCACCCCGAGGCAAGCGCACGCAGCGGATCCATCTCCCCTCTTCCGGAGAGCGCACGCTGGTGGCGGTGTCGCTCCTCTTCAGCATCTATCTCACCAAACCCAGTCCCTTCT
>DATFQK010000379.1:0-6644 GCA_035264345.1 Gemmatimonadales bacterium
ATCTCGAAGTGGCAACGGAATGTACCAAGCTCGATGGGGACGATTTCGTCCCCCCGGGCGGTACCTATGGGGAGGAAGTCGGCTCCGGGGACGCGCAGCTCTTCCAGTGCTGCATTCATCCCTGGATGAGGACGGTGGTGCACACCCACTGAGTGAGCGCCCGAACGACTGCTCGATGCGGAGTCGAGGTTTGGGCCGATTCCTCACTTCGGTCGGAATGACGCGACTGCGTCTATCGCCCTAGCGCTCCATCCACCGGTAGCCCACTGGGAACTCGTCCCGGCGCCATCCGCTGCAGGTTCCTGGCAGCCGGATCGGTGAGCGCCTTCATGAACTCAGTCACTTCGTCCACCACCTGCGGGGTGAAGAACACTCCCGTCAGGAGCGGATCCCGGGTTGCCAGAATGTCGGCCTGATTCGGCAGCACGGTAGCCTGGAGCGCAGACTCGAGCTGGCCGATGTTGAAGTTCATGAGCTTCACGTCCGACTCGCTGTAGTGATCCACGAAATCCCGCAGGCTGAAGAACGCGCCGTCGTGCCCGTAGGGAGCGGTCAGCTCCACGTTTCGAAGCGGCGGCGTGCGGAATGCGTACTGGTCGGCGGCGAGGCCGGTCTCCCGCATCCGGCCGAAGTCGTCCCGGAAACTCAGGCCATCGCCCTTGCCCGGGCCGAGCTGGGGCAGGGCCACATTATGGAATTGGTTATCAGTGAGCGCGGGGCCGTTGTGACAGATAGAGCAGCGGGCGCTCATGAAGTTCTTGGCCCCCTGGAGCTGGACCTGGGTTAGGGCCGCGTCGTTACCGGCCAGGAAGCGGTCCCAGGGCGAGTTGGTGAAGCTGAGCTTGGCGATCAGGAAGCCGGCGATGGCGTTGCTGGCATGGGCAAAGGTCATGTCGGCAAACCGCTGCCCGGGATAGGCCGCCTCGAACATCCGGCGGTACTCGCGGATCCCACCCAGCCGAGCCATCAGCGCCTGCCAGACCTGCTCCGGATGATGGTCGCCGTCGATCGGGGCCAGCTCGTTCCCTGTCCCTCCGGTGGCCCGCATCTCCTCGGGGGAGAGAACCGGGAACAGCGGCAGAGCCGACAAGGTGCCGAATTCGAAGACCCGAGTCATGGCGCTGGTGAGCGCCGGGCCGGCGGGAGTGTGGAAGTTGCCGGCCTGGTCCTGCTGCACCCGCCCGTCCCAGAAGAGGGGCTTCATGGCGGTCATATTGAAGAGCGCCGGGGCGTTCCGCGGGATGAAGAGACCGTCGGGATGCAGTCGGCTGGGTCCCAGCCCGATGGCGCCCTGCCCCACGGAGAGACTCCGGCCATCCCCGGTGGCGAAGGTGGGGAGATGGCAGGTCATGCAGGAGATGTCCCGGTTGCCGCTCAGGATCGGATCGAAGGCCAGCGCCTGCCCCAGCCGGACCAGGGGTGCCCGGACCGGCGCGGGCCGCTCCAGGGCGGTAATGCCCCGCCCCGCCGTGAGCTGCCGGACCTCGGCGGCCAGCGCCTTCATGTCGAGTGACGTGGAGAACGACGGAGCCGGCTCCGGTGCCGTGGTGTCGTCGTGGTCGCAGGCGGTCAGCCCGAGGAGTGCAGTGCATCCCAAGGCCGCAATGAGCAGTCTACATGACACGGAAGCCATGGCCGGGTCCTTCATGCCGTGATCGGCACGACAGTGCGCGCAGTTTTGGTGAGGGGGCTACAGAGCCTGTTCAGGTGGCCTACTAGGAGATCGCAAATCGTGGGTGAAAGCCGACATCAACGCCTCCGCCTCACGGGTCAGGGCATGATCGGGGCCGAAACCGTTCCTCAGTGCCGCGGCTGCACGACTCACCCAGCGGAGCGCGCCCGCCGAGTCTCCCGCACCGGCCGCGACCCGCGAACGGACCAGGCTCGCCCGCCCCACATGCGCGCTCCGGGTCCAGGTGAGGGAGTCCAGCGCTGCCCCCGTAATAGCCAACTGAGCCAATGAATCAGCCTCTCGCGGGTGGCCATCGCTCCAACGCCACTCAGCGGCGGTGAGGAGCCCGGACACCTTGTAAGAGGGGGGCTTGGGCTTGATATCGGCCCGTAAGGCGCTGTCGAGAGCCATCCAGGCTCCGGCAGGATCCCCTTGGGCTCGCCGCATACGGGCCCCGAGCAGCACCCTGGTGAATCGGCGGGCCGGGCTGTCGGTTGGGAGCTTGGCAGCCGCCCGCCGGGCCTCGGTGATACGGCCTTGCTCCACCAGAAGCTGGGTCTGGGCCGGCGGGAGCCAGCCCACATTGGCTAGGGCAGCATCGCCGGTGTCGCGGGCAGCCACATCCAGCCATCTCGACGCCGAATCGAGCTGACCCATGCGCAGCTTGTTGAATCCGTACATCGTTGCCACGCTTCCGTCGATGACCCCCGACCCCTGTATCGCCTCCATCTGTCGGACGTAGATGCCGGCGATCGAGTCGAAGGTGCGGAACTCGCCCAGCTCGGCCATCGCACCACTCAAGAACGACAGCACCGATGGGTAGATGTCCGTCTCGCTATAACCGGTCGACTCCAGCTCCAGAAGGATTTGCCGCTGATACCGGGTAGCCTCGCGGGTTTGCCCGGCGGCTCGGAGCGCCGTGGCCAAGTTGTTGAGGCTCTCCAGCGTCATCGGCCCATTGTGCCCGGCGAGTCTGACTGCCTTCCGGAGCACCGCGATCGCTGAGTCGGGAGAGCCAGTCGCAGCCAGCAGCTGACCCTCGGTGTTGAGGCAATGAAGGCCGGCATCCTCGGATTGCGCTCCCGCGCGGGCCAGTTCACCCCGAGCCTCCGCCAATACGGCTCCGGCCGAATCGAACTGCTCGTCATAGATCAGGCTCAGTCCCCGGAGGCAGTCCGTCAACGCCACCTGCGCCGGTAAGTTCGCCTCCTGGGCGATTGCCCGTGCGCGAGCCAGGATCGCGCGATGACCCTTGGTGTCCGACATGTCGAACAGCCGATTCGACAGATCGGCCATCACTTCGACCACCACGGCAGGCTCGTTGCGATACTTCCGGCGGAGCACCCGCTCGGCCAACTCGATTCGCTCGAGGACCGAGAGGGTCCGCCCGCCGGCACCCCTCGAATCGCCGGCGAGCACGCTCTGGACATCAGACATCGCGATGCGGCGGCGGGATTCCGCCAAGGCAGCATCCCGCTGGCGACGAGCTTCCCTGGACTGGGCGATAGAGAACGTGGTCGCACCAATCAAAGTCAGCACAATAGCGACCGCAGTGATGACACCGACCCGGTTTCGCCGCACGAACTTCGCAGTGCGATATGGGAGCGAGTCCGGCCGGGCACTCACCGGCTGGTGATTCAGGTGCCGCCGGAGATCCTCCGCGAACTCACCCACCGTGGTATATCGCTCCTCCGGACGCTTCTTCAGTGCCTTGGCGACGATGTTGTCCAGATCTCCGGCGTAGAGGCGCCGGAGACGTTCGAGTGGGGTAGCCCGTACCTCCGCCCCGGTTACCGCCGCACTCAACCTGGGCGGCTCTCGCTCCAGGATCCGCCGCAGCTGTTCCGTCGTCGAACGGCTCCCCTCCTCATTAGTGGGGTGCCGGCCGGTGAGCAGGAGGTAGAGCAGCACGCCCAAGGCGTACACATCGGTGGCCGTGGTGATCGGTCCTCCGGCGACCTGTTCCGGGGCGGCGTACTCCGGTGTCATCGCTCGACCGCCGACAGCCGTGAGCGTTGGGGCGTCGGCGCCGTCTCCCTCATCCTCCATGAGCTTGGCGATCCCGAAGTCCAGCAACTTCACCGTACCGTCGGGCCCGACCAGGATGTTGGAGGGTTTGAGATCGCGGTGGACGATCAGGTTGGCATGGGCCTGGGCCACGGCAGCCAGCACGTCGAGAAAGAGCGCGATCCGCTGGTTGGGAGCGAGCCGGTGATCGTCGCAATACCGATCGATTCGGACGCCTTCTACATGCTCCAGGAGGAGGTAAGGTTGCCCGCCATCGGTTACACCGGCGTCCAGCAGCCGCGCGATATGGGGATGGTTGAGCCGGGCCAGCACCGTGCCCTCGCGCCGGAACCGCTCCGCACCCACGGGGTCGAGCAACGCCAGATTCAAGAGCTTTACGGCGACGGTGCCCTCGAACCGTCCGTCACTCCGCCGGCCCAGCCAGACCGTGCCCATGCCTCCCTGCCCCAGCGGACGTTCCAGCGTATACGCTCCGACGCGACGGCCGGCGAGGGTCGGAGCCTCGCCAGTCACCAGAAACCCTCGCGCATCGAGCTCGGCCTCCGCGGCGAGGAGCTTCTCGACCTCGCGGGCAACAGTGGGCTGTTCGATGCTCAGCCGGGCCAGCCAGGCGGTGCGCTCGGCCGCTGAGAGGTCGAGTGCCTCGTCGAGGAGGTGGAGTGCGGCGGTCAGGTCGGGATGCTCGAGGGTCATTTGGCAGTCAGGGTCCGGTACAGCAGCAGCCGTGCCTTACGCCAATCGCGCTGCACCGTGCGCTCAGACACACCACGCAGCTCGGCCAGCTCGCCGAAGGAGAAACCGGAGAAGAAATGGAGGTCTACCAGTTGAGCCAGGCCGGCATCGACCCGAGCGAGCGTCTCGAGCGCGGCGTCCAGTTGCTCCAGCTCATCGGAGATACCCTCATCCGCTGGTGCCAGCTCCGCGGTTGGAGAGGTGATGTGAAACTCGCCACCCCGCTTCTTGGCCCGGCGCCGGCGAGCGTAGTCGATCATGAGCCCACGCATGGCGCGGGCCGCATAGGCGAGAAACTGTTGCCGGCTGGCGAACTGAATTCCTTCGCGACGAGCGATGTTGAGATACGTCTCGTGCAGCAGCGTGGTCGTGCCGAGCGTGAGCTCGGCTCCGCCCCGATGGAGCTCGCGCTCGGCGATGGCGTGGAGCTCGCTGTAAAGCGCGGCAAACAACTGATCGGCAGCCGTGCCGTTGCCGGTGTCTGCTGTCTGAATGAGCTGCCCGATGGGGCGGTCCACTGAGGTCGTCCTTGTGCAGCGATGAAGCTGGGAGAGTCCGTCGGGGATGAACTTACGAAGCCTGACGGGGTCCGTCAAAGGTGGCGGTCGGGCGGTCAGGCGAGGGATCTGCTCCAGAGGTGCTGCTGAGTCGGGATGAGGTGCTTTCCTACCTCTAGGTTCCGGTCCAGCCGGGTCCGCGGAGCGCGCGGCCGGGCTTGGCGCCGGTGTGCTTCCCCTCCCGCAGCACCGGCACTCCGTTCACCAGCACGTCCCGGATCCCGGTCGAGAGCTGATGCGACTTCTCGTAGGTAGCGTGGTCGATTACCGTGGCCGGGTCGAACACTACCAGATCGGCGTACATCCCCTCCCGCACCAGGCCGCGATCCTGCAGCGACAGCCGCTCGGCCACCGCCGACGACATCTTCCGGACCGCATCCTCCAGCGGCATCACTCGGCGCTCGCGCACGTAGTGGCCCAGGATCTTGGGAAACGTTCCATAAGCCCTGGGATGAGTCTCGCTGCCGTGAGTGTTCGCCGGATCGCTGGCGCCGGCATCGGTGCCGAACTTGATCCACGGCTGGCGCAGCTGCAGCTCGACGTTGTCCTCCGACATCAGAAAGAACACGGCGCCGGGGCGGGCCTTCTCCTCCAGGGTGAGATCGATCAGCGCGTCGGCCCAGTCCTGGTTCCGCGCCCGGGCGATAGCGGCCAGGCTCTGGTTCTCGAAATTCTTGTTCTTCTGCTCCTTGAAGTCGCCCACGTGGACGCCCTCGGGAGTGGCCAGCTGGCAGAGATTTTCCCAGTCGGCCGACTGCTCCTCCAGCACTTCCGCCTTGATCTTGGCCCGGCTGGCCGGGTCAGCCAACCGCTCCAGCAGCTTGCCGTCCTCCGAGGCTTTGGGCGGAAAACACGCGGCCAGTGCGGTGCCGCCGGCGGTGTAGGGATACATGTCGGCCGAGACGTCCTGGCCGGCCGCGCGGACGGAGTCGATCTTACTGATGGCTTGGCGAGCCTTCCCCCAGTTCCGCCGGCCCGCCGCCTTGAGGTGGTAGATCTCCACCGGCACCCCACCCTCTCGGCCGATCCGAATCGCCTCGTCCATCGCTTCGAGGAAGCGGTCGGCCTCGGAGCGCATGTGGGTGATGTAGACCCCGTGATAGGGCGACATGGCCTTGGCCACCTCGACCAGCTCCTCGGTGGAGGCGTAGTTCCCCGGCGGATAGATCAACGCGGTGCCGAGCCCGAAGGCGCCGTCCTCCATCGAGCCGCGCATGATGGCGCGCATCGAGTCGAGCTGCGCCGGATTCGCGGCGCCTGCGGCCTGTCCCATCACGTAGGTCCGAAGCGTGGTGGCGCCGACGAAGGAGCCGACGTTGACCGAGTTGCCGTGCCGCTCCATGGCCTGGAGCCAGGCGCCGAAGCCGTGCGGTCCCCCGAAGCCCTTGAGCGCGGCCCGAGCGGCGGTGGTGTCTTCGTCGAGAAAGAAGAAGCCGAGGAAGGAAGCCAGCGAGTCGTTCCACGGTGCCAGGGTGTAGGCCTCACCCATGATCTCGGTGGTGACGCCCTGGGTCACCTTGCTGAGCGAGCGCCCGTCGCCCACGAGAAAGTTGTCGTAGGAGCCGCTCTGGATGTCGATGAACCCCGGGGCGACGATCATCCCGCGGGCGTCGATCCGGAGGGCGGCCGGGGCGCTGTCGAGCGAGCCGGCCGGC
>DATFQK010000380.1:0-4164 GCA_035264345.1 Gemmatimonadales bacterium
CGAAGGGACCGAGCTGACGTTGCCGGTAACCACGCTGGGCCGGCTCAAGACTCCGGAGCAGTTCGCTGACATCGTGGTGCGGGCCAAGGACGACGGCTCCATCGTTCGGATCCGCGACATCGGCAAGGTAGTCCTGGGCTCTCGCAACTACGATCTGGCAGGACGCTTGAACGGCACCCCGGTGGCACCGATGCTGTTGTACCTTCGCGCGGGAGCCAACGCGCTCGCGGCCAAGGAGGCGGTGGTCAAGCGGATGGGCGAGCTGTCCCACAGCTTTCCCCGAGGCGTTCACTACAAAGTGCCCTTCGACACCACGCCGTTCGTCACAGCCTCCATTCACGAGGTGGTGGAGACCCTCCTGATCGCCATGGCTCTGGTGACCCTGGTGGTCTTCCTCTTCCTCCAGAGCTGGCGGGCCACCCTGATCCCGATGCTGGCGGTGCCCGTGAGCGTGATCGGAACGTTCCTGGGTCTCCTGATGCTCGGCTTCACCATCAATGTGCTGACCCTCTTCGCCCTGGTGCTGGCCATCGGCATCGTGGTGGACGACGCCATCGTGGTCATCGAGAACACCGAGCGTCTCATGGCCGGCGGCGACTGCCTGCCCCCTCGTCTGGCCGCCGATCGGGCCATCCGCCAGGTTGCCGGCGCGTTGGTCGCCATCGTGCTGGCGCTCTGTGCCGTGTTCGTTCCGGTGGCGTTTCTGGGCGGGGTGACCGGCGAGATGTTCAAACAGTTCGCGGTCACACTGGTGATCGCCGTGCTCCTCTCCGGTCTCGTGGCGCTGACGCTTACGCCGGCCCTCTGTGCCTTGCTCCTCAAGGGCTGCAACGAGGATAACACCAGCGGGTTCTTCGGCTGGTTCAACCGGAAGTTCCACAGTCTCACCGACCGCTACGTCAACGGGGTGGGCCGGGTGCTGGGCCGTCCGCGGATGTGGCTGGCGGCGTTCGTTGTGATGGTGGCGCTGGCGATCGTCCTCTGGAAGCGGGTGCCCACCGGGTTCATCCCCACCGAGGATAAGGGCTACTTCGCCATCGCCATGCAGCTGCCCGATGCCTCGTCTCTGCAGCGCACCAGGGCGGTGATCCAGCGGGTCGAGCGGTTCCTCCACGAGGAGCCCGCCGTAGTGAACGTCGTGGCGTTTGCCGGACTCGACGTGCTGACCCGCACCAATCAGACCAACAGTGCCACGATCTTCATTCTGCTCAAACCCTGGGATGAGCGGGGGAAGGACGAATCCATCGACGCGATCACCAAGCGGATCAACGGGAAGCTGTTCGGGATGAAGGACGCGGTCGGCTTCGCCTTCAACCTGCCGGAGATCCCGGGACTGGGCTCCACGTCGGGCGTGGAAGTCAACCTGCAGAACCGCTCCGGCAAGGACGTCCGCGACTTCGCGCAAAGTGTGCAGGCCTTCCAGGCCGCGGTGAACCAGCTGCCCGCCGTGCAGGCGATGACCACCAACTTCCGGGCCAACGTGCCCCAGGTGTATCTCGACGTAGACCGGGCCACCGCGAAGTCTCGGGGGGTGAGTCTCACGGAGCTGTTCAGCACCCTGCAGACGTTCCTCTCCACGTTGTACATCAATGACTTCAATCTGTACGGCCGAACCTACCGGGTGCAGGCGGAAGCGCAGCCTCAGTTCCGCCGGAACCCGGAGGATATCGGACGGCTCTACGTCCGGGGCCGCAATCAGGAGATGATCCCGGTCTCCTCCCTGGTACGAACCGAGTTCCGGAGTGGTCCCACCCAGTTGCTTCGGTTCAATGGCTTTGGCTCGGCGCTCTTCACCGGCACTCCCAAACAAGGTCGCAGCTCGGGTGAGGTGATGGGGGAAATCGATCAGCTCGTGTCCGAGCAATTCGAGTCGCAGGGTGTCGGCATTGGGTACTCCGGGCAGTCGTTCCAGGAGCGCGCGGCCTCCGGGCAGGCCGGCCTGGTCTTCGCTCTCGGTCTCGTCATCGTGTTCCTGGTGCTCGCCGCGCAGTACGAGAGCTGGTCGATTCCGTTCGCGGTGCTCTTCGGAGTGCCGTTCGGGGCGCTCGGCGCACTGCTGGGCGTGTGGATCCGGGGATTGCCCAGCGATATCTACTTCCAGGTGGGACTGATCACCGTGGTGGGCCTGGCGGCAAAGAACGCCATTCTGATCGTGGAATTTGCCAACGAGATTCGCCAGCGGGGGACCAGCCTCAGGGAGGCGGCGCTCGAGGCGGCCCGGGAGCGCTTCCGCCCCATTCTCATGACCTCGTTCGCCTTCATCCTCGGCGTGTCGCCGCTGGTCATCGCGAGCGGGGCCGGCGCGGGTAGCCGGCATTCGCTGGGCACCGGCGTCTTCTTCGGGATGCTGTTCGCCACCACCATCGGCATCTTCTTCATCCCGCTTTTCTTCAGCACCATCCGCGGGTTGGCCGAGCGGGGCTTCTCCCGCAGGACCGCCCGTGCCCGTGAGCCGCTGCCGACCCCTGCCTCGCCGGAGGCAAAATAATGCGCGGAGTCCGACTCCTGGTCCTGGCCTCGGTGGTGAGCGGTTGCGCCGTCGGCCCGAGCTACCATCCGGAGCAAGTCGTTCCCGAGAAGACGCAGGTGGGAACCGCCGGCTCCTCCGCTCCCGCTCGGCAGTTCTTTGACTCTCTGGCGGCGGCCCGCGATAGCGACACCGTTTCGGTTACCGGCAAGCCGGCGTCACGAGTGGTGTTGCCCGATTCGCTGCCCAGCCTGGCCTGGGTGGACGTGTTTCGCGACTCCACCTTGCTCGATCTGGTGAAGCTCGCGCTGGTACAGAACCGGGATCTCCAGACCGCCATCAGCCGGATTCGCGAGTTCCGGGCCGATGTCGGCATCGCTCGAGCACCCCTGTTCCCCAGTCTCAGTGCCAACGGGAGTGTGAGTACCAATCAGGTTGCGATCGGCTCGTTTCCCCCAACCCAGTTCGACGCCTGGCGGGTCACGGCAGATGTGGCATGGGAGCTGGACTTCTGGGGACGCGTCCGTCGGGGCATCGAGGCCGCCAATGCCGATCTGGCCTCAACCGAGGCGAGCCAGCGCGCGGTGGTGCTCTCCCTGGTCAGCGACGTAGCGCTCGCCTACCTGTCACTGGTTGAGCTCGACCAGGAGCGGACGCTCTCGGAGCGAACGCTGGCCTCGCGCACAGCCACACTGGAGCTGGCCCGGCGGCGATTCCGCCAGGGATTGACCTCGGAGCTGGATGTGCGGCAGTTCGAGGCCCAGGTCGCGGTGCCGGCCGCGGCATTGGCCCGCACCGAGCGGTTCCGGGCCGAGCAGGAGCACGCGCTGAGCCTCCTGCTGGGGCAGGCACCGGCTCCGATAACCCGACGCAAAGATCTCGCGGGAATCGTGAACGCTCTCAAGGTCCCGGACTCGCTTCCGGCCGCTCTTCTCAGCCGGCGGCCTGACGTGCAGGCGGCGGAACGGGCGTATGCCGCGGCTACGGCACGGATCGGCGTCGCCCAGGCTGCCCGGCTGCCTCAGATCACGATCACCGGCTATTACGGAACTCAGGTAGCCGAGGCCAGCAGGCTCTTCATCTCGAACGGAGAGGTGTACCAGGCTCTGGCCGGTGTCTCCCTGCCGATCTTCACCGGTGGCAGGCTCATCAATGAGACTCGAGCGGCAAGGGCCCGGGCCGATCAGGCCCGATTGCAGTACGAGCAGAGTTTCCTGATCGCACTTCGGGAAGCGAGTGATGCGCTGGCCGGAGTACGGACCACGCGGGACCAGGTGATCGCACAGGAGACTCAGACCTTTGCGCTCCGGCGGGGGCTGCAGCTGGCCGAGCTGAGATTCAGGACCGGTATCGCGAATTATCTCGAGGTCCTGGACGCGCAGCGGAGCCTCTTCACCGCTGAGCTGGCGCTGAGTCAGGCGCAGCTCGATCAGCTCTCAGCGGCGGTGCAGCTGTATCGCTCGCTGGGAGGCAGCTGGCCCGTGTCCGGGAAGTAAGCGGTGAGCAGTTCCGCAGCAATTCCGCTGGCTCCCTCTTCCAGCAACGCTCCAGTCGCTCACCACGACCGGCTGGCCGATTTCACCGCCGGTCCCCGGCTCCTCATTCTGTCGCTCATGGCGCTGGTGGTGGGGGGGGGTATCAGCGCCTTCGTGGCCCGGGCACTGGCTGATCGGCGTCTTCACCAATCTCGCCTATTA
>DATFQK010000381.1:0-5836 GCA_035264345.1 Gemmatimonadales bacterium
TGCGGAAAGGCGGCTGGCAACCGGAGGACTGAAATACGACTCTCCCCGGCATACTGCGCGGATCGCATTGCGGAGCTCGGTTCCAGCGGTGTCTTTCAATAAGTAACCATGGGCTCCCGCGCGCACACTCTCGAGCACGTACTCAGGGTTGTCGTGCATGCTGAGTATGAGCACCCGGGGCGGGTGGGCCGTACTGCGGAGACTGGCGGCTACCACGAGACCTGACTGATCCGGCATGGAGATATCCAGCACCACCACATCGGGCCGCAGCCGAGAGGCGAGAGACAACGCCTCGGAGCCACTGGCGGCTTCGCCGACCACCTCTAAGTCGGGCTCGCCTTCGACGACATGCCTGATTCCGGTCCGCACGATCATGTGGTCATCTGCGACCAGCACTCGGATTGGTCTGCCCGTCATGCGCCATTCGATGGGTGAAGGGGCACTACGATTTCCAGCTGTGCTCCAGTATTTGCTCTACCGTTGAAGCGAACCGCTCCGCCCAGCGCCATGATCCGCTCGCGCATGCCGGCCAGACCCATGTGGCCGGCAAGCTCCAGCCGCTCAGGGCTCAGGTCAGGCGGCCCTCGCCCATCATCGCCTACTCTAAGCCGTATCTCGTCCTGGCCGATGGTTATGGCTACGTCAACCGAACGGGCTCCGGCATGCCGCAGCACATTCGAGAGACCTTCTTGCAAGGCGCGGAACAGCGCAAGCTCAGCCTCTCGGGAGAGTGGAGGCATAACGGCCGGTGCATTTAGTTCGCTCTGAATGCCGCTGCGCTGGCTGAAGTCGGCGACCAGTGAGCGCAGGGCCGGCAGGAGTCCGAGATCATCGAGCAGCGAAGGCCTGAGGTCGTTGGTCACGTTCCGAATGCTTCGGATGCCGGTATCGATCAGCGCGAGCACCTGAGAAAGGCGCTCGGCCTGCTCCGGCTGGACCTTTTCCCGGAGCACCCCCAGCTCCATTTTCACCGCGGTAAAAACCTGGGCCGTCTCATCGTGCAGCTCGCGGGATAGCCGGCGCCGCTCCTCCTCATGCTGCTCCACCATCCGACCCGACAACCGAGCCAGCTCCAGGCTCCGCGCCTCCAGGCGGGTGTAGAGATCGGCGTTCTCCAGGGCGGCTCCTACCTGGTGCCCGAGAGCCAGCAGGAACTTTTCGTCCAGGGCGGTAAACGGGTCGCGAGCCTGGCCCACCAGAGTCAAGGCGGCCACTACTCGCTCGCCCCGTAGAATCGGCAAGACCGCAGCATAGGGAAAGGCTGATGCGTCTCCATCGGCATGGGGCCACTCGGGAGTAAACTGCGGCCTGCCACTCTCGACAGCTCGTCTCAGCACTGCGGCGGCGGCCTCAGGGAGGCTTCCGTTGGACCAGGAGGCACACACTCCGGCCCCCTGAACGAATCGAAGGTCACTTCCGTCTGCGGTATAGAGTGCCGTGCCGCTTACGGCGGGCAAGGTCAAAGGCCGAGCCAGCAGGATATCGAGCACGTCCTGTTCCCTGCCGGCGCGCTGAAGATCTCCGGAAAGCGCGGAGAGCGCACTGAGCCCACGGCGAAGATCATCCAGGACCAGCAGCAGGATTCCGGCTCCCACGGCCAGGGCAAACAGGATATCGAGGTAGTAGCCCCAGGGGACCCAGCTTCCTCGGGCGCGAAGGAACGGATAATCGAGGTGGTGGAGCCCCCAGAGGCCGAATGCCACGGCAAGGAGGGTGGCTCCACTCGAGCTCACCCGACGGCGATAACGGAGGAAGACCCAGCCGGTCCAGAGGGTCGCGAAACTGAGGAACAGCACAGTCGGACCGGCCGCCCACAGGAAGTGCTGGAGCCGATAGATGGCAATGTAGGCCCAGAGCGGGGGGAAAAGCACGACCGCAAGAAACCAGGGACGCCAGCGAACCTGCTGGGAGAACACCAGAGCCGCGTACAGCAATGCCAGAGCCGTCCAGCCGGTCACGACCTGATGCCAGTAGAGCCAGACTCGTTGCGACGTGAGCAGGAAGCTGCTGATCGCGCCGATCCGCAGGAAGTACAATCCCCATGCGGCTGACCACCAGGCGAAATACGACTTCCGGTAGCGGCCGTAGAGGAAGGCGCAGAGCGCGGCCAGGGCGGCTGTGATCGTGGCTTGGAGAAGAGCCGCGTCGAGCTCGATGGCGCCGGTCGACACGTGGGCGGCTTGCATCGTTCGAAACAAACGGGGAAAATCGGGGCTACGCAACAGCCCGAGGTCGTCAGTCCTCAGTCCACAGGCGCCAGGTGAGAGTAGCCTTCATAGCTGACATCTGGCGACTGGGGACTGGTGACTGAGGACTTCCTAATACCAGCCTATAGGCTTCTCATCGAGATTGATGAAAACCTGTTTGGTCTCGAGGTACTCCTCGACTCCCCAGTGGCCCAGCTCCCGCCCGAAGCCCGATGCCTTGTAACCTCCCCAGGGAGCCTCTACGAAGGTGGGCTGCATGTGGTTGACCCAGACAATGCCGGCCTCCAGCGCCTTGACCACCCGAAATGCCTTGAAGATGTCGCGGGTCCACACCGCGGCGGCGAGGCCGTACGGTGTCGCGTTGGCGATTCGGATTGCTTCCGCCTCGTCATTGAAGGGGATCACACTCATCACCGGCCCGAAGATCTCTTCCTGGGCGATGGTGGCCGAGTTGTCCACGTCATAGAAGATGGTGGGCTCGATATACCAACCTGTGTCGAACTGCTTCGGCCTCCCACCGCCTACAGCCACCTTTGCCTCTTTCCGGCCGATATCCAGGTACCCTGCCACCCGGTCCCGCTGCTCGGCGCTGACCAGGGGTCCCATCTTGGTTTCCCGGTCCAGTCCCGGACCAAGTTTGATGGTTTTGGCCTTGGCGGTGGCGGCGTCGACGAACTTCTTATAGATGTCCCGCTGCACCAGAACCCTGCTGCCTGCGGAACAGACCTCGCCCTGGTTGATGAAGGTGCCGAAGAGCGCGCCGTCCACCGCGTTCTCAAAATCGGCGTCACTGAAGAAGATATTGGGAGACTTGCCGCCCAGCTCGAGCGACACCCGTTTGAGCTGGTCTGCTGCGTTCCGCATGATGATCTTGCCCACCTCAGCGCTGCCAGTGAAGGCGATTTTGCGCACGGCAGGATGAGCCACCAGGGGGACTCCAGCACCGGGTCCGTCACCGGTCACGATGTTTACCACGCCCGGCGGTAGTCCCAACCCCTCGAAATCCCGGGCCAGCTCCAGAATGCTCAAGGGCGTCTGTTCGGCCGGTTTGAGCACCACCGTGCAGCCCGCCGCCAGCGCCGGTCCGATCTTCCAGGCCGCCATCAGCAAAGGATAGTTCCAGGGGATGATTTGACCGGCCACGCCCACGGGCTCGCGCATGGCGAATGCCACCGCGTCGGCGGGAACCGGCAATACCTCGCCGTTGATCTTGGTGGCCAGGCCGCCGTAGTACTCGAAACACGTCGCCGTATCGTCCATGTCGTATTCGGACTCGGTAATCGGCTTCCCCGTGTTCCGGGTCTCCAGCTCGGCGAGTTCCGTCCGCCGGGCCCGTACCCGTTCTGCCAGGCGAAGGAGAATCCGGCCCCGCTCCTGGGCCGTCACGCCTTTCCAGCCCTGATAAAAGGCCCGGGTCGCCGCCTGGGCCGCCCGGTCTATGTCCCCAGCCTTACCGGCGGGGACGGTAGCGATGGCCTCCTCCGTGGAGGGATCGTACACCTCCAGAGTCTGGCCGTCCTGTCCATCGACAAAACGGCCATCGATGTACATCTGATAGCGGGTGACGGGCGACTTCTTCGCGGGCCCGTGCACCCGAGCCGTGGTCGTCATGGTTTCTCCTTCTGCAGCGCCGTTCTGCTCGTACTGAGCCGATCGCTAGGCCGCTACGATCTCCCGGGATGGGCGACCGAGGACTCGCGCGACGCCAAGACGCAGGGAATCATCCCGCACCTGCCAGGGCATTCCCTCTCTCGCCAACTGCTCCAGGAAGGGGTCCGGGTCGAACTGCTCGGGAGCCATCACGCCGGTGCCCTTCCACACCCCGGCGGAGATCAGACGTGCCGCAATGACCGGCGGAATCCCGGTCTGGTACGCCGTGGCCTGGACGCCGAGCTCACGATAGGTCGCTTCGTGATCGCTGACATTATAGATGAAGTAAGCCTTCGGCTCGTTGTTCTTGTAGCCTCGGGCCAGGGTGCCGACGCAGGTCTTGCCCCGCAGCCGCCCGGCCAGATCCTTGGGCTGGGGAAGCAGTGAGACCAGCAGGTCGCGAGGGGCCACGCTGGCCTCGCCGACGGTCACCTGATCGGTGCGAGAAAGCCCCAGACGCCTGATGACTTGGAGCGTCTCGACGGTCAGCGCATCCATGCACAACTTGAAGTCGATGACCCGCGCCTGGGGAAAGAACCGGGGCAGCGTCTTGGGTTCCTCATGGTCCACATAGTAGCAGCTCAGGACTCCCAGCTCGGGAAAGTCGAACGGCTCCTCTCCGGTCAACGGCTCCTCCAGGTAGAAGCGCCCAGCCCGGTAGGACACCGCCTTGCACAGACATTCATCGATCATGACCCAGGGACTGAACGCCGCGATAAGGCCACTGCTTCCCTGGCACACGGCGTTGTCGCCGTCACGCACCCGCAGTTCTGATACCACATCGAGCAGGTGCTTGGCCGCGTAGGCGGCATAGACATTGGTGGTGCCGGGATCGGCGCCCATACCCAGGAGGGCGAGCCGGCCGGCGGCCTTGAACTCGGCATCGAGGGCAAACTGGTCATCCATCTTGGGGATGCCATCCGCATCCGTTCCCGCGCTGGCAAGGTCGATGTAATTGCAGCCCGCATCCAGGCAGGCCCGCATCACAGCGAGGTTGGTCGCGGGAAGCGCCGCGTTCAAGAGAAGCGTAGTGCTGGTTTTTCGGATGACATTTGCAACCGCGTCTCGATCGCCCGCCTGGAGCTCTACTGCCGTAACCCTCGAATCGTTGAGCCGGTCCGCGAGAACCGCGGCGCGAGCGGCCACTGCGTCGGCGATGACGAGTTTCTCGAGCACCGCCTCCTTCGCGAATTTGAGGGCGGCCACGGTCCCCACCGCGCCGGCACCTAGGAGCAGGACTTTCACAAACTCCTCTTTTCATTGTTGGCGCGGCACTCGGTCTGGCCCCGGCGGCAACATCCGCCTGCGGAGCCTCGCCCCCGCCGCTGATGGGGGCTCACAGCTCAAGGAGATCGTCAGCTGTGAGAGTGGACCCTCCGCTTGGTCGGAGGATGCAAACGTACCTACCCCGAAGAGGCTGGTACTCAGCCAACGTAGCTCCGGACCCCCACCCCCTGTCCAGCCCCCTGGTCACACTGCCACTGGTAGGTTTGTAGATCGTATCTCCATGTCACAAGTCAACTTATTACTCGAAAACGACTTGGAAGACACCCCCCGAAAAAGGCCGCTGCAGTCCAGTGCAGCGGGGATCCAGAAAACCGGCACCCTCTTACGCCCTGCTCGGGCCGACGATAAGCTCCGGTTCCCCCGTCCGCTCTGAGCTATTCCAGCAGAGGTGCGATGTCTCCCGTCATTCAGCTGCGAACCGAGATACCAGGGCCGGCCAGTCGGGCCCTCCTCGAGCGGCGAGCTGCCGCGGTTCCGCGGGGAGTGCCGGCCGTGACTCCCATCGCGGTGGTGCATGCCGAAGGGGCCGTGATCACCGATGCCGATGGGAACCGCCTGATAGACTTTGCCGGTGGCATCGGGGTGGTGAACACCGGACATCGGCATCCCGGCGTGGTGGAGGCGGTTCGGAGCCAGCTGGAGCGTTTTGCCCATGTCTGCTTTCCGGTGTCCACCTACGAGCCCTACGTCCG
>DATFQK010000382.1:0-4432 GCA_035264345.1 Gemmatimonadales bacterium
ATTGGGGGTAGTCGCGGCGCTCGCCTCTGCGGGATCTCGGTCGTGATCGCGTAGCGGCGCGCAGCGGCCTGCATCATGGAGCCGGACAGCTTCAGGTCGGCCACCAGAATGCTCTGCAACCCGAGCACACAGGGATGGACATTCTTTAGTGTCCTGCGGGTGGAGATGAGGTTACGGCAACGAACACCGTGTCCACTGGCCCTGACCAGCAGCTCCCGTGGTTAGTGAGCGGCGAGTCAGCGAGTTGTAGGTATGTGTCGACCACGGCAAGTCCGCCTGGGCTTGTCGTCTCGCCATTGGCGTACGTCCGCTGAAGCGCACCGTATGTGACCAGCCTGGCATGTCGGAAATGCTCAGCGGACATCCCAGGGGAGCTTGTTCTCGACGAAGCGGCGCAACGATTCGAGCGAATGCTGGAACGCGCCCTGGATCATGCTGGTGAGTTCGTCGGGCGCCGGTCGAATTGAGTGGTTCGAAGGTCCAGCGCAGGGTGACGGTAGCGGTGTCCGGTTCGGGGCCGGCGGTCACGGTGAAGGTTCCGCCGGAGCGGCGTACCGGCAGTGGGACGCGGAGATGTTCGAACCGGAAGCTGCGCTGCTCGGCGGAGTTGTCGCTGATCTTTTCGTGGACCTGCTGCCCGTCGGCCATCTGGCAGACTCGCACGTCGCCGTCCATTCGGGCGGCGAGCACGCCGGGCAGCCAGTGCCGGGTGGCCGGCATGTCGGACAACACGGCCCAGACGTCGTCCCGGGCGGCCTTGATGTCGATGGTGGTGGTAATGGTCGGCATGTGCGGGTTCCTTCCACGGATGGAATGGCGCTTTTAACGGTTGTGACGGTGCCCTGGCGGCAGATTCATCGCCGATCGCGGCCTAGCCTGGATGCGTGACGAGCGTGACGTCTTCGGCGGCTGGCCGGGCCGACACTGTGGCACTGCTGTCTGCGGCGGTGACCGGTGATGCGGAGGCGTTCCGCCAGCTGGCCGCGCCGTACCGGCGGGAGTTGCTGCTCCACTGCTACCGGATGCTCGGCAGCCTGGATGAGGCCGATGACGCGGTGCAGGAGACCCTACTGAAAGCATGGCGCCGGCTGGCCGGCTTCGAAGGGCGCTCGACGGTGCGGGCCTGGTTGTACCGGATCGCGACCAATGTGTGTCTTGACGCGCTCGACTACCGGGCCAGACGGATCCTGCCCACGGCGATCGTCGGCCCGGCAGACCCGAACCTGCCCCCCGACCCCGACGACCCGGAGACGCGGTGGCTCCAGCCCTACCCGGACGCCCTACTGGAGGTCGCTGACCCGGACCCCCTCGCTGATCCGGCGACGGCGGTGGTGCGTCGTGAGCACATCGAGCTGGCGTTCATCGCCGCCGTGCAATACCTGCCAGCGCGGCAGCGGGCCGTACTCATGCTGCGGGAGGTCTTGGCATGTCGGCGGCCGAAACCGCCGACGTTCTCAGCACCACACCCGCGTCGGTGAACAGCGCCCTACAGCGGGCCCGGACCACGCTGGATGCCCGCCTCCCGGCGGCGACGGTGCGCCGACGTCCGCTGCGGAGCAGGCCGACCTGGTGGCCAGGTATATGCAGGCGTGGCAGGCCAGCGACGTGCCCGCCCTGGTGGCCCTGCTGCGCGAGTACGCCTACATGGCGATGCCGCCCAGCCCGTCCTGGTACCAGGACCGCGACCACATCGGCATCTACCTACGCCAGCTTTTCATCAGCTCGTGGGGTCGCGACCTGCGCCTGGTGCCCACCGCCGCGAACCGCCAGCCAGCACTGGCCGTTTACGCCCCAGCCGGAGACGGCAACGGCTATCAGCCGTTCGCCATCAAGCTGCTCACCGTCGACAACGGACTCGTGGCGGCCGTCACCGGGTTCGTCCACCCGGGCCTGTTCGGCAGGTTCGGGCTGCCGCCAGACCTTCCCGCCGCCGCACTGAGATCCCAAAAGCGGAACGCTGCGCCGCGAGGCCAGACAGGAGATCCAGCGGTCCCAGCCGGCGGCGCCTGGACAGGCAATGACACGCGGGGTGTATTAGGAGTGGAGCTGGCCGCTGCCCCGCGGGGAGTGTGCCGGGAAGACCCTGGTAGGGGGATTATGGGAAGGCCGTACACGTCAGGCATATGGACAGTGAAACCAGGGCGTGAGGAAGACTTCGTGGCCCGATGGCGCGAGCTGGCCGAATGGGCATCCGTGGAGTTCCCTGGCGCGGGGCGGCCCACGTTGCTGCATGACATGGACCAGTCGCACCGCTTTGTCAGCTTCGGCGCCTGGCAGGACCTCGAACAGATGGAGGCATTCCGCCGCCACGCTGAGTTCGCCCGACAGGTAGCGCGCATTCAAGAAGTGCTCGATGACTTTACGCCGGTGACCTACGAGGCCGTGATCGAGCCATAGCTGTCCGACTGTGCATGGCGTTCGGGCACAGCTTCACGCCATCGGTACAGCTGGTGGACGCGGGGATTCGGCTCGGGTTGGCCGGGACTGTGGCAGATCAGCGGCTCGGATCCACGCTGGATGCCCGTCCAGGCCGCGGACTCGACCCCTCCACTCCGACCGGTCGCCGCTCAGTAGTCGAGTTCGCCGGCGAGATCATGAGGAAAGCTCGACGCTTGAGGATGATCTTTCAATCTTTTCGTTGCCTCGATTGCGCCGGCACAAATCGTTGCGGGAGGTGAGGGTGTTCGGGTGGTCGGGCTCAAGACCCGCTCGGTGTCGGCGAGGGGTCTGCTGGTACACCGGATGGCATGATCATCTGCGCCAGTCTCGGCTCGGCAAAGGCCGCGGACCGGTAGGCAGACCAGGCGGACTGGGTCAGCATCTGGGTCTGAGCAGGCCATTGAGGAGCGAGTGCCCGAGGACTATCGTCCCTAGAAAAGGAACATGGCCACGAATCAACTACCAAGCGGCACCATCACGTTTTTGTTCTCCGATATCGAGGGGTCGACTCGCCTTCTCGAAGAACTTGGTGAGGGCTATGTTGCGCTTCTGCAGGAGCATAATCGCATCTTCCGAGAGGTGATCCGGGAATACGAAGGCGCGGAAGTCGGCACGGAGGGGGATTCGTTCTTCGTGGTGTTTCGGAGCCCGTTGAGTGCCGTGGATGCCGCCGCCGATATTCAGCGGAGGCTGGCAGATGCGCCTTTTCCGGCGACTGTTCGCGTCCGGATGGGCCTGCATACCGGGCAGGGCCATCTCGCCGGAGGCGATTATGTGGGTATCGATGTTCATCGGGCCGCTCGGATCGCGGCTGCTGGGCACGGCGGGCAGATACTGGTCTCGGACGCTACCCGGGCGCTGGTTGAGCCGGATTTGCCCGCGACCTTTGGCCTGCTTGACCTTGGACTGCACCGGTTGAAGGATCTGGCACATCCTGAGCGGCTCTATCAGCTATCGGTTGAAGGACTACCGCCAAAGTTTCCTCCTCTGAGATCACTCGATGCTCGGCCCAACAATCTGCCGCTCCAGCTGACACGCTTCATCGGCCGGCAGCGCCAGCTAGCCGAGATCAAGCGGCGGATACTGAACGGTGCCCGCCTCCTGACGCTGACCGGCCCGGGGGGGACCGGAAAGACCCGGCTGGCGATCGAGGTCGCCGGAGAGACGCTCCCGGCGTTCGAAGACGGAGTCTGGTTCGTAGACCTCGCCTCGGTGATGGACCCGGCTTTGGTTATCTCGGCGATCGCCGAGACCCTTGGGGTGACGGCGAAGGACGGGCAGTCTCTGCAGGAGGTTCTCGGGAGTAGCCTGCGAGACAAAGCCATGCTCGTGGTGCTGGATAACTTCGAGCAGGTCGTTGATTCCGGTGCCGATGTCGAGCGGCTGCTGCACGCTGCTCCGCGCCTCAGGGTTCTGGTCACCAGCCGAACGGTGCTGCACCGCTACGGCGAGCAGGAGTTCCCGGTGCCGCCGTTTGCCCTCCCGGACCCCGGAAGCCTGCCTGACCTGGCGTCACTCGCCCGCTACGAAGCGATCGGCCTGTTCGTTGAGCGGGCGGCCGCAGTCAAGCCAGATTTCGCCCTAACACCGCTCAACGCACCTTCCGTGGCCGAGATCGCCATCCGGCTGGACGGCCTTCCCCTGGCGATCGAACTCGCGGCAAGCAGGATTAAGATCTTGTCTCCGCAGGCGATCGTTGCGCGACTCGGGCCAGGCTCCACGGTACTGGTCTCGCGTGTCCCGGATGCGCCGGCGCGGCAACGTACGCTGCGCGGAACGATCGAGTGGAGCTACCAGCTGCTCACGGGGCGCGAGCGGCAGCTGTTCGAGCAGCTGTCGGTATTCCAGGGCGGAGCGACCGTTGTAGCCATCGAGTCGATATGCGCTCCGGTAGGCGGGGGCGAAACGCTGGACGACCTCGCCTCGCTCGTGGACAACAGCTTGCTGCGGCAGGTGGAGACAGAGGGTGAGCCTCGGTTTGACATGCTCAAAA
>DATFQK010000383.1:0-3174 GCA_035264345.1 Gemmatimonadales bacterium
GCTCCTCGTGATATCGCTCGATGCGCCAGGATGCGGCCAATACCTTCATGGCAGGACCGGCTGCCAGGCGAGCCGCTCGGGGCGAGAGCTTCACTCGCATGGCCTGAGCAGCTCATCGGTAAGCGCAACAACCCGGTTCGACGCGCCCGGGTCGCCCAAACGCTCCCGTACCAGAGCCAGACCTTCCCGCTGGCGTACCGTTCTGGGATCGGCTGGGTCGAGCAGCGGCCGAAGCTGGGCGGCCAGCTCGTCGGCCGAGGCGCGGTCCTGCAGTATCTCCGGCACGATCTCTCGATCCGCAACCAGGTTGACCAGGCTCACCCACTTCACCGTCCGCAGCCGCTGAAAGACCTTCCAGCTGAGCTGATGAACCTTGTAGGCAACCACCATCGGAGTTCCCGCCAGCGCCGCCTCGAGCGTGGTGGTTCCCGACTTCACCAGTGCCGCATCGGCCGCAGCGAGCAGCGTTCCGGTGTCCTCCCGAACGACTTCCAGGCCGTCGGGATCGGGATAGATGCCGTGCGCGGTTCCGGCTACGAGTACTCGGTCACAATTCCCGTCTCTGAGCAGCTGGTACGCCGCGTCTCGAAACGGTTTCCAGAGTCTCCTGATCTCCTGGCCCCGACTTCCGGGAAAGATCGCCAGGGTTCGGCTTCCGGGCGGGATGCCCAGTCGGGCTCGAGCCTCTTGGCGGCTGGGGCCGGCGGGCCGATCGACCAGCGGGTGACCTACGTACTCGCTCCTGACTCCGAGGCCATTGAAAAACAGCTGCTCGAAGGGCAGCACAACCGCGAGGCGGTCCACTGCCGCCGCGAGCCGCCGGGCTCGCTCCGGCCGCCAGGCCCAGAGCTGCGGTGCGATATAGTACAGGACCTTGGTACCCGCACGATGGGCCGCTTCCGCAACCCGGAGATGAAAACCCGGATAATCCACCAGTATCGCCAGATCGTAGCGTCCGACCCGGAAGTCTCCCTGCAGCGCGCGCAGCAGCCGGTAATGGGCGCGGATCTTGGTGACAATCTCGACGACACCGAATGCCGCGAGGCCTTCCATGGGATAGCGGATGGTGGCCCCCGCATCTTCCATATGGGGCCCGCCCAGGGCCTCTATGGTTATCCCGGGATAGCGCTCGGCCAGGGCGCGAACCACCGGGGCTGCATGCAGGTCTCCGGACGGTTCACCGGCGGAGACGAAGATGCGAGGCGTGCCCCGCTGGAGCATCAATGGGTCGAGGCGGCCAGCGGCTGGGTCCGGACCGCGTCCGCAACCCGCAGGGCGAGCGCCAGGGCTGCGCGGCCTTCCTCCCCGCGAACCACGACCTCGCGCTGGCCGCGAACGGCGTGGACGAAGCTCTGAAGCTCCAGCGCCAGCGCATCGGCCTCGGGAGCTTCCAAGACAATGCGCTCCACCACGTCGGCGAGCTCCCGCCCCGTTCCAGGCTGCCAGCCGTTGCGCACCCGCATGAATTCTCCGCCACCGCTCGCCAGATCGAGAGAGAGATAGCCATTCGGCTGGAACAGCCGAAGCCGCCGGATTCGTTCGCGGGCCACCCGGGAGGCGGTCGCCAGGGCCACGGCACCGTTGGCGAACTCCACCCGGGCATTGGCGAGATCCAGATGCGACGAGAGCACCGAGACACCCGATGCTCTCACCTCCGTGGCCATACCGCCGCCGGTCAAGTGAAGAACAAGGTCCAGGTCGTGAATCATCAAATCCAGTACCACCGCTACGTCGGTGCCCCGCGGCTGGAAGGGAGCCAGGCGCTGACTCTCGATGTACCGGGGGCCGTCCAGAAACGGCTCCGCTGCTCGAAGCGCCCGGTTGTACCGCTCGATATGGCCGACCTGCAGCTGAATACGCCGGCGGCGGGCGGCGGCGATCAGACGGTCGGCCTCATCGAGCGTCGCAGCGAGAGGCTTCTCCATTAAAACCGGAATCCCGAGCTCCAGCGCACGAAGTCCCACCTCTGCGTGCACCGGTGTCGGAACGGCGATCGTGACTGCCTGGACCCGGGCCAGCAGGTCGTCCATCTCCACGAACGCTGCCGTCCCGAGCTCGGCCGCGACCTTCGCGGCGCGGCCGGCGTCGATGTCGCATACTCCGACCAGACGAACCTCGTCCAACCCGGCTAGGTGCCGGGCATGATGTTGGCCCAGCGCGCCCACGCCGATGACGCCAACCGGAAGTCTGGTCCTCACGCGGGAACACCCCGTTCACTGGACTCCACGAACGCGAGGAAGCGCTCGACTTCGGGGATGGGCGGAAGATCACTGCGAGCTCGTTCCATGGCCTGGGAGAGGTTGAGGTCCGAGTTGAAGAAAAGACGGTAGGCACGCTTCAGCGCGGCCACGGTCTCACCGGAGAAGCCGGCCCGCTGCAGCCCGATCGAGTTGAGGCCATACAGCTCCATCGGATTCCCCACGGCTTTCACGTAAGGCGGGATGTCCTGGTTGACCCGCGAGCCCCCACCCACGAAGGCGTAGGTGCCGATGGTGACGAATTGATGGACGGCGTTGAGGCCACTGAGAATGGCCCGGTCGTGGATGGTGACGTGCCCGGCACACTGGGTGGCATTGGCAATCACGACGTCATCACCGACGTGGCAGTCATGGGCCAGATGCACGTACGTCATGATGAAGCAGCGGGCGCCCACGGTGGTCTTGAACGTGGCGGTGGTGCCCCGATTGATCGTGGAGTACTCGCGGATGATGGTGCCCTCGCCCACCTCGACCCAGGTTTCTTCTCCCTGATACTTAAGATCCTGGGGATCGCCACCCAGGATCGAGCCGTCGCCCACGTACACATCTTCCGCGAGCCGTACGTTGCGCTGGAGAGTTACCCGAGGGCCGAGCCGGCAACCGTCGCCCACCAGCACATTAGGGCCGATGATGGAGTACGGCCCCACCGCCACTCCCTTCCCCAGCTCGGCAGCAGGATCGATGAGTGCCGTGGGATGAATGCTCGGGCTCACCGATCCACCACCCGGGCCATCATCTCGGCTTCGGCAACCACCTGGCCCTCGACATAGGCGATCCCTTTCATCCGGCAGGTTCGTCCCCGGTTCTGCAGCATCTCCAGCTCGCATCGCAGCTGGTCGCCAGGCAGCACTGGCCGACGGAACTTCACGTTGTCGAGCGACATGAAGTAGACCACTTTCTGATCGGGATCTTCGAT
>DATFQK010000384.1:0-3732 GCA_035264345.1 Gemmatimonadales bacterium
ACCTCGCGGTGGTCGAGGCCGCCCGCGGAGCCGATCTACTGGTGCACGAGGCCACTTTTGGCGGTGACGAACAGGAGCGGGCTAAGGAGACCGGCCACTCGACCGCTGCCGAAGCCGCGCGGGTAGCGGCCGAGGCCGGCGCCCGCCGGCTGGTTCTCACCCATATCAGCTCGCGATATAACCGGGACACCGCCGAGCTCCTGGCCGAGGCCAAGGCGGTGTTCCCGGAGACAATTATTGCGCGGGACGGCCTGACGCTGGATGTTCCCTACAGCGATGGGGATTGAGGCGGAAGTGTGGCTTGGCCCTGGCCTTGCAGATCGGTGCGGCAAGCCGACCGCCGACCGCATCTCTCTTGAATCTGGGCTTATGGACCGTTCCTCCCCGGCCACGTCCACCTTGCGCTCTACCATCATTATCGCATTTCTCACAGCCGTACTGCTCGGCTGCGGCAACGCCCCCGCTCGGGCGGTGCAGCAGCAGGAGGACCCGACGCAGGACTGGGACGTGCAGCCGGCGCTCTGGTCTCCCCGTCCCATTCTGATTCCCCGCGCTGCGTCCATCGATTCGGCGGCAAGCGATACGGTCACCCTGCTCGACAGCCTGCTCACCCACAGCCAGGCGGCACTCAGTGACTCGGCCCACCGGGACAGCGCCAGGGCCGGGGTAAAGAAGGCATCGGCTGCGGCCCGTCCCAAGAACCGGGGGCCGTTCAACATCAGTCCCAGTGACTCGGCCTTGTGGCCGGTCAAGGCCCCTCCGCCGTTGCCCGGCTCGCTTCTGCCGGAACATCGGATAGTGGCGTTCTATGGAAACCCGCTCTCAAAGCGGATGGGAATTCTGGGCGAGCTCCCCCCGGAGGAGATGCTGGTCCGCCTCGAAAAGGTGGCCACCGACTGGGCCGCCGCGGACAGCGGCAAGAAGGTGCTGCCTGCACTGCATCTCATCGCCACAGTGGCTCAGGGCTATCCCGGCCCGGCGCGGAAGTACCGGCTTCAGATGCCGGACAGCGTAATCCGCCGAGTAGCCGGTTGGGCTGAGGAAAGGGGCTGGATCGTCTTCTTGGACATCCAGGTTGGGGTCAGCAACGTCGAGGACGAGCTCAAGGTCATCGTACCCTATCTCAAGTACCCCCACGTGCACCTGGCGCTGGATCCCGAGTTCGCCATGAAGGATGGCAAGCGGCCGGGGACCGACTGGATGGGCCGGATGGATGCGTCGGAGGTCAACCACGCGATCGGCGTGCTGGCCCGGATAGTCGAGCAGCAGCAACTCCCGCCGAAGGTCCTGGTGGTGCACCGGTTCACCCGGAACATGCTGACCAATGCGTCCCAGATCCGGCTGGACCCACGGGTGCAGGTCGTTATCGATATGGACGGATGGGGGACACCGGGTAGCAAGATGGGCGCCTACCGCTGGTTTGTCGTCCGCCATCCGGTGCAATACACCGGCTTCAAGCTGTTCTACAAGAACGACAAGCCGATGATGACGCCGCAGCAGGTCCTGGAACTGTATCCCAAGCCGCTGTATATCCAGTATCAATAGGCGGGGCAGCGGGGCAGCGGGGCAGCGGGGCAGTGGGACAGCAGGGCGGCAGGGCAGCAACTTACTCTGATCAACTTCCTAAGGCGGACAGGTCTCCAGCGGAGCGTACCATGCGCGCGGCCGTCGTTCTTCCCATTGGATTACTTCTTCTCTCCTCTGCTGCCCCGCTGCCTAGCCGCCCCGCTGTCCCGCCTCAGATCGGTGATCTGAGCTGGCTCGAAGGTGTCTGGCGTGGCAAGATCGGCGGCCGCGAATTCGAGGCCCATTATACCGGCGTGGATGGCGGGCAGATCCTGAGCGCCAGCAAGTACACCGAGAATGGAAAGCCGGCCGGCTTCGAGTTCGAGCGCTTCGAGCAGCAAGGTGATACTCTGGTTTTGACGCCGTTTCCTGAGGGAAAGTCCTCCGTGTCGTTCCCCCTGACGGAATACGACCCCAAAGCCAAGCGCGTGGTCTTTGAAAACCTCGCGCACGACTTTCCCACCCGGATCAGCTACCAGCGGGCCTCCGGAAATCGGCTCACCATCCTTGTCTCCGGTCCGGGCGAAGACGGTAAAGAGCAGGTCCTGACCTACGATCTCCAGCGGGAATAGGGTTTACACGGCGCCACTCAAGTATTGATATTTTCCTGTTGTGAGCTCTACACCACTCTCAGCCGACCACCAACACTCGCGCCGCAAGGTCTCTGCACCTGACGGTGCCGCCGCTGAACGTCAGTTGGCGCGATGGATCGCCGAAGGCGACGAGGCCGCCCTGGGCGAGCTGTTCGACCTGCTGGGCCCCTCCCTCTACGCCGAGGCGCTCGGGATCAGCGAGGACACCCGGCATGCCGAAGGTGCCGTGGAAGAGACCTTTGCCGAATTGTGGGAAAAGCGGGCGTGGCTCAGCCAGCTTCCGGCGGTTTCGCCCTGGCTACTGGAGCGGTGCCGCAGCTGGGCCATCGCGCTCAGGACCGGAACGCCGGTGCCGAGCCCGCGATCGCTCCATGATCGGACGGGAGATGTGCCGCTGACCCGCCGGCTGCTGCGGTGTCCCCCTGAGCTTCGCAGCTCCCGGGTCAATTGGGCTCTGGATCAGCTTCAGTCTCGGCAACGGGAAGTGCTCGCTCTGACTTCGCGCGGGGGGGCAAACATCGCGGATGTTGCGGAGCGGCTGGGCATTCGGGCTGATGACGTGCTGGCATCGCTGCGGGAGGCACTGCAGCAGGTGCGGGCAGAGCTGGAGCATACCCTCCGCCGCGAGGCCCTATGAGCCACCCGCCGGAACTGGCGAATCGTCTCGCGGCTTTCGCCATGGGCCTCGCCGACGCCGACCCTGATGGGACCCTGGCGAGTCACCTGGCCTCGGGATGCGAGAGCTGCGCCTCGGACCTCCGGCACTTCCGGGAGACAGCGGCCTTGCTGGCCTTGGGTATTGAGCCGCTCAACCCTCCTGAGGCCTTGCGGCAGCGGATCCTGGACCGCGTCGGAGGCAACAGCTTTGCCTTTGTCCTGAACGGGTCGGGTGATTGGCGAGAGGAAAACGGACTCGAGGTGAAGGTGCTGTTCGGCACCTCCCCGAGTCCCCTGACCTCGCTGCTGTCGCTCCCTACCGGATCCTGGCTGGCGGATGCCTACCATCCCGGACATTTGGGGTACGTCATCATGCGAGGTGAGCTGGATGGGGAGGGGATGCGGCTCGGCGCCGGCGACTTTCTTCCCGCGGCAGGCAAGGTACCCGGACGTCAGATGGCCGTGGTGATGGACACCGTCCTGCTCGCGGTGGCGGGCTCGCCGACCGCGGCGCCGCTCGGTTCACCCCGTGCCGTCCGCTCGGGCAAGGCCGCCTGGAACCCCATGGAGCCGGGCACACTGGCCTTGCCCCTGAGCGGCAGCGAGGAAGCGGGAGTGGAGATCTCTCTGCTGCGGGTGGAGCCCGGGGCAACGATCGCCCGGCACCGCCATGACTGGGTGGAAGAGCTTTGCCTGATCTCGGGAGACTGCCGCTGTCAGGGCATTGAGCTCGGCCCGGAGGACTACCATCGGGCCAACCCGGGCACCACCCATGACGCCACCACCAGCGTCGGAGGATGTACGCTGGTGTATATCACCCGGAAGAGCACTCCAGAGTAGGGCTACAGCTCGCTACCGAAGCGCCGGCTTCACATCCGCTGTCTTCCAGGCTTCTTCGAATCGTTCCTCGATTTTT
>DATFQK010000385.1:0-4461 GCA_035264345.1 Gemmatimonadales bacterium
CGGCTCCGGCTCGACGGCTTTCCGCTTCCGCCGCTCGGATCTGACATTGGGCTCCGGCGTGTCCAGTTCCCCGCTTCCCCGCTTCCCCCCTTCCTCGCCTCTTTCCAGCCGTTGCAGCGGATGCCAGGCGAATGTGGCGAGGGTCAAGGCGGAAAGCGCCAAGAACCCCAGCAGCACGGACCCGGCAACCCCCACCTTTTCCGAGATTGCCTCCGCGAAGAAACCGGGTAGCACACCGACAATGCGAGCAGCGAAGCCACGCTGGGCCACGTCGATGTCCAGGTCGGTTCTCCCCACATGGGTTATCACCCCCACGAGGTACGGAATGAGCAGGCTCAGTCCGACGATGAGCACCGCCGATCGCTTCATGTCGAGGTTGCCCAATCGGTCGAACCCCGCCAGCGCCAGCCCGGCCCCGAGCAGCGGAATACCCAGTGCGCCCGCACCGAGGATTTGCCAGAGCTCATGACCGATGTAGCGGCCGACCGGCCCCGTGATCGGAATCGGGAGCAAGGTGAGGCCAACAAAGAGACCCAACACCAGAGCGGTGAGGGCTCCCAGCCGGCGGCGGGAGTCCGTACTCATACCGGAACCGCCGCCAGCGTAACCCGCCGCTCGTGGTACAGGGGCAGCACCGGATACGCATCGATCCGGGCAGCCTCGCGCAGGTCCTCCCGGAACCCCAGTCTCACGAGCTCACGCCCGGCTCGGCTGTACGTGAGTGGACGCTCCCACCCGTCGCGGTAGCGCCGCACCAGATCGAGGCACGCTATAGCCGCGTCGTTCAGGCCCCGTCGAGGTTTGGTACCCCCCAGAATCGCCGCCGCCAATCGGCCGGCACAGTAGGCATCGTCAAGGGAGAAAGCACCCTCCCGGCCCGCGCAGACGATCAGAATGTGCCGGTCACTTTCCAGCACCTCGCGCGCCTTTTCGGCCGCTGCGGACAGGTTCACCGCAGCGGTGGGATACACTGCGCTGGCCCCCTGGGTAGCGAGGAGAGCCTTGGTCCCGTTGCTGGTGGTTACGATGATCGTCTTCCCCCGCACCGCCCGTTCGGTCATCTCCAACGGGCTGTTCCCCAAGTGGAACCCGGGAATTCGGACGCAGTCTTTCTCGCCGGCCAGGAGAACGTCCGCACTTCCGATAGTCTGGGCCAGCCGAAGCGCCTCTTCGGTGGAGGCCACCGGAATGATGGCCTTGGCGCCCCGGCTCAAGGCGGCGCACATCGAGGTTGTGGCCCGCAGGACGTCGATGACGAATACGGATCGCCCCTGGACCTCGGGCGGGGTCAGACCGGAGGGCGAAAACAGGATGTCGATTCTCATGCTTCCGGCCGCAGCAGGTGAGACTCCCGCTCCAGAAAACGGGTATCCACCTTCCCCGCGACGAAATCGGGATGGCGAATGACCCGGGCCAAAAACGGAATTGTTGTGGTGACGCCTTCCAGGATAAAGCTGTCCAGCGCCTGGCCCATCCGGCTCAGCGCCTCCTCCCGCGTGTTGCCGTGAACGATCACCTTGGCCAGCAGCGAATCGTAGTAGGGTGGCACCCTGTAACCGGCGTACACGTGGGTATCGAGGCGAACTCCGGGCCCACCCGGCGGATGGTAAGCTGTGATCAGGCCGGGCGAAGGTTGAAAGTTACGGTAGGGGTCTTCCGCATTGATCCGGCACTCGATGGCGTGACCCCGCAGTCGCCGGCCGTCTCCCTGGAAACTCACCGGCTCTCCCGACGCGACTCGAATCTGTTCCTTGACGATGTCAAAGCTGGTCACCATCTCGGTGACCGGATGCTCCACCTGGATTCGAGTGTTCATCTCCATGAAGTAGAACTTCCCTTCCGGGTCCAGGAGGAACTCGAGCGTCCCCGCGCCGGCATAGCCGATGTTGGAGGCCAGCGCCACCGCAGATTGTCCCATCCGCGCCCGCAGGGCGTCATTCAGGGCCGGGCTCGGACTCTCTTCGATGAGTTTCTGATGCCGGCGCTGGACCGAGCAGTCCCGCTCGCCCATGTGTACCACCTTGCCCTGCAGGTCACCCATGACCTGGATCTCGACGTGCCGGGGATGCTCCAGGTATTTCTCGACATACACCGCGCCATTGCCGAAGGCTGCCAGGGCTTCGTTTTGGGCCAAACCAAAGAGCTGCGAGAACTGCTCCGGGTCGTGGGCGATCCGCATACCCTTTCCGCCGCCCCCCGCTGTAGCCTTGATGATGACCGGAAAGCCGATCTGGTTGGCAAAGGCCAGGGCGTCGTCCACCTCTTCGATCGTTCCGGGCGAGCCGGGGACGGTAGGAACGCCAGCCTCAGTAGCCAGGCGGCGGGCGGTGGCCTTGTCACCCATTTGCCGGATCTGATCGCCGGTCGGGCCGATGAACGTGATGTTCGAGGCGCGACAGGTGTCGGCAAACTCCGCGTTCTCCGCCAGAAAGCCGTACCCCGGATGAATCGCGTCGGCCCCGGTGATCTCGGCCGCCGCGATGAGATTGGGGATACGGAGATAGGAGTTGCGACTGGGCGGCGGCCCGATGCACACGTCATCGTCGGCAAAGCGGACGTGCAGCGACTCGCGATCGGCCTCGCTGTAGACCGCGACGGTCTCGACCCCCAGCTCGCGGCACGCGCGGATGACCCGAAGAGCGATCTCCCCGCGGTTGGCAATGAGAACCTTCTTAAACACGACGCGCTCGAGGTCTCAAGTCAAAGGTCAAGGGTCTAGACCCTCGACCTTTGACTCTTGACCCGCCACTTCGGCTCGCCTTGGGCCTCAAGGATCACGGCGTCAGGTCCAAAGTCTGCGACTTGGCCGCCTCGCCCGTAACCTCGTCGAATTTCCGATCCGATGCCGAATCCACACCGGACACCCGGAGCGCGAATTCATTGGGATTGGTGGAATAGAACAGCGCGCTTTCGTAGGAGATCAGTCCGTCCTTGTACCACCGCATGAGCGACTGGTCGAAGGTCTGCATCCCGTAGGAGATCGCACCTTCGGCGATCAGATCGGGAATGTGCAGCGCCTTCTCGATGTCGCGAATATTGTCGGCCACTGCCGCCGTATTGATCAAAACCTCCGCCGCCGGAATCCGCCCTCTCCCATCGGCTCGCGGGACCAGCCGCAGCGATACCACCGCCTGGAGCGCGGTTGACAACAGCATCCGGACTTCCTGGTGCTGGTGGGGGGGATAGAAGGACAGAATGCGGTTGATGGTCTGGCTCGCGTCCGTGGTGTGCAGCGTGGAGAACACGAGGTGCCCGGTGTCGGCGGCCTTCAGCGCAGTGTCGAGGGTTTCGACGTCCCGGATCTCACCGACCAGAATGACGTCCGGGTCCTGCCGGAGTACGTGACGGAGCGCGATACCAAACGAGATCGTGTCGTTCCCTACCTCGCGCTGGGAGATATTGGACTGCACGTCGCGATGGAGGAACTCGATCGGGTCCTCGATGGTGATCATATTGACCCGGCGGTTCTGGTTGATGTGGTTGATCATCGAGGCCAGGGCCGTGGATTTCCCGGACCCGGTTACCCCGGTCACCAGCACCAGACCGCGGGGACGCAAGGAGATCTCTTCCAGCACCGCCGGCAGATTCAGCTCTCGGACGGTCTTCACCTCATAGGGGATGGCACGCAAGGCAAAGGCAAGCGTGCCCCTCTGCTGGTAGATGTTGGTTCGGAACCGTCCCACCCCTGGCACGCCAATGGCAAAGTCCGCCTCCTTCTTCTCGGCAAACTCCTTGACCTGGCGCGGGGTCATGATCTGCTCCGCCAGTAGCTTCAGGTCCTCCGGCTTGACCGGCGGCATTTCCAGAGCGTGCAGCTCTCCATTCAGCCGAACGGTCGGGGGCCGGCCAACCTTGAGCAGCAGATCGGAGGCGTTCCGCTGGACCATCTGGGAGATGGCCTGCTTGAAGTTGAAGCTGGACTGAGGGGAGGACGGCGCTTTCGCCTCAGCCATTAGGATCGACCCGGAACAGAACCTGCCCGAACTCCACTGGCTGGCTGTCTTCCACCAGGATCTCCCGAACCGCGCCGGCGATTTCCGCCTCGATCTCGTTCATGATCTTCATCGCTTCGATGATGCACACGGTTTGTCCTGGAGTTACCCGGTTGCCCACCTTGATGTAGGGCTCGGCGCCCGGCTCGGGGGCCTTGTAGAACGTGCCCACCATTGGCGAGCGGATCTCCTTGAGCTGAGGCGCCGCGCTTGCCGCGCGCTGCGGGGCCTCCCGATGTTCCTGATCCGCGGCTGAGGCGGCCGCGGCCGGAGCCGTCGCCACGACGACCGGCGCCGCAGCGGCAACCGGAGGAGCGGTTGTCCGGGTAATCACCACACCGGTGCCGAACCAGCCCTTCACCTCGATCGAGCCGATCTCCGGCGTTTCTCGCAGCAGCTGGGCCAGGCGCTTTACATCCTTGAGATCGATGGAGTGAATGCCCGGGACGTTTTGCAGCAGCTCGGCGAG
>DATFQK010000386.1:0-6220 GCA_035264345.1 Gemmatimonadales bacterium
ACAACGCCAACAATCATCCCGGCAGTGATATCGGCCAGGAATTGTGGGCGGGTGTAAGTCTGAAGTGTGGTGAGGAGCTTGGGAACGAGCACGGGCTTACAAAAGCAACGTTCCCGCCAGCCCGAGCAGGAGGAGGAAGCCACACACGTCGGTGAACGTGGTCACGAAGATCGAGGACGCCACCGCGGGGTCGGCACCGAGCCGCTCGAGCAGAATGGGGATGAACGCGCCGGCAAAGCCGGCTACCATCAAGTTCCCGGTCATGGCTAGGAAGACTACAACACCGAGCTTGGGACCTTCACCGATCAGCGCGGCGACGGTTCCCACGGCGAGACCCATGACTATCCCGTTGGTGATGCCGACCAGGATCTCCTTCCCTACCACCCGAGCGAAGAGGTGCACCGGGATCAGGCCCAATGCCAACCGGCGAACGGTGACAGCCAGTGCCTGAGTACCCGCATTCCCGCCCATTCCAGCGATGATAGGCATCCATACCGCGAGCGCCACGGTGTGCTGGATGGTGTGCTGGAACAGATATACCACGCCGCCGGCCAGGAAAGCGGTCAGCAGATTCACCGACAGCCAGGGCAACCGGCTTCGCACTGCCGTCTCCCAGCCTGCGCCGAGCTCCTCGTCGGCGGACACACCGCCGAAACGGAGCATGTCTTCCGTTGTTTCCGCTTCGACCACGTCGATGACATCGTCGAAGGTGACCCGTCCGAGCAGCTGCCGCTGCTCGTTCACCACCGGGACGCTCGGCAGGTTGTAACGCGCCATCAGCCGAGCCACCTCTTCCTGGTCCAGCTCGGGGGTCACGAAGATGTCGGCATCTTCCATGAAAGACCGGACCGGCCGGTCGGGCCGGCTGATGACCAGGTCCTTGAACGGCAGGATTCCGACCAGCCTCCGGTCGGCGTCCACCACGAACACCTGGTAGAAGTCCTCGACTTCTTCCGATTGCCGGCGGATCTCCTCCAGAGCCTCCCCCGCGGTCGCCGTTACCGGAACGGTGACCATGTGGGTGGTCATCAGCCCACCCGCGCTCTCCTCGTCGTAGCGGAGGAGCTGTTCGACCTCGGAGCGGTCTTCGACCGCCGCGAGGATCTGCTCCTGCCGGGAGGGATCGAGGTTTCCCAGGATGTCGGCCGCGTCGTCGTCATCGAGCTCGTCGACGATCTCCGCGGCAAGATCCGGGTCGAGGGCCGCCAGGGTTTCGCCTGCGTGGGCCTCTTCCGGCATTTCGGCCAGGGCTTGACTGGAGAGCTCGGGCGGCAACGCCTGCACCGCCGACACGCGCTGTTTCTCGTCCAGAGCAGTGAGAACTTCGGCCAGGTCAGCTGGCTCGAAATCGTGGGCGCGGCGGGTAAACAGACCAAGCTCACCAGTCCGGACCAGGTCCACCATCCGGTCAAGGAGCTTTCGCATCATGGGGCGGGCGCGAGAGGAACAGCCGTGGCTGGTCCGGAACGGATCAGCAGCCGCTCGATGCGGGTCGGTGAGGCCTGAACGACATCGAACTCCAGTCCATGGACCAGGAACCGTTCGCCTGCGTTGGGGATTCGTCCCGCCCACTCGACCAGCAAGCCTCCCACGGTCGTGGAACGTCCGGAGGGCAGCGAGACCCCGAACCGCTCCTCAATCGCCTGGGTGGATACATTGCCATCGGTCTCGAACAGCGTGGGCAGTGGCGGGAGCGTTGATGCGACCTCCTCGTCGTGCTCGTCGAAGATCTCGCCCACCAGCTCCTCCAGCAGATCTTCCAGCGTCGCGATGCCGAGAGTTCCGCCAAACTCATCGAGCACCACCGAGAGGTGGCGCCGCTCCCGCTGCATGTCGAGAAGGAGGTCGCCGCAGCTCCGGCTGGCTGGGGTCACCGCCACGGGGCGGACCGGGAGCGGATCGCCCGGCTCGAGCTTGAACAGGTCGAACGCGTGCAGCATCCCGATGATGTCGTCCAGCGTTCCCCGGATCACCGGGATTCGGCTGTAGCCACTGCCGGCAAAGACCAGCCGGATCTCCTCCAGCGGCGCATTCTCCTCGATGGCGACAATGTCGGTGCGAGGAGTCATCACTTCACGGACGGGCCGGGAGGTGAATGCCATTACTCCGCCAACCATCATGAGCTCGTTGTCGCCCTGATCGCCGACCGCCGCACCCTCGCGCCAGATCGATCGGAGATCGGTGGGCCGGGTCGCGGTTCGGGCCGGCAGCAGAAGGCCCAGCGCTCTTGACCAGGGCCGCAGGATGGGCGTGACCCGGGCGGCTACGCTTTCCGCCCGGGGCTGGGTCAACCAGCGGGGAACCAGATAGGCGGCAAAGAGGACCAGCGGCACCGCAACCAGCACCAGCGCCACCAGCGACCTGGGAGCACTGCCGGCCAGCAGGCCGGGCACCGAGGCGCCCAGCAGCAGAACCCCGAGCGACGTTGTCGCCGAGGCAGCAGTGAGGTACCGGTCGATTTGCGCCAGTCCGGCCAGCGAGGCGGCGGCGCCCCGCAGTCTCCGGCTAACCGCCCGGGTGAGCTCGGCCCGGCTTACGGTTATGAGCGCCGACCCTGCAGTGGCGCCGAAGACGGTGAGTACCACGCCGAGGACGATCGCGAGCCAGATCATCGAGCCGCGCGCTCCTGCTCGACCGGAACATCGACCGGAGTGCGGTACACCCCGATGCGCTTCACCCGCCGGCGCACGACGTGCTCCACCACCAGCCGGAAGCCCTCGACATCGATGGACTCGCCCGACCTGGGTACCCGTCCGAACTCCGCCAGAACCAGACCGCCGACGGTGCTGACGTCGTCCCGGTCGAAGCTGTGTCCCAGCGCCGCCTCCAGCTCGGACAACGCGACGCCGCCTTCGACCCGCCATTGATCTTCGCTGACCACCTGGATGGGGGCGACCTCGTCGATATCGTACTCGTCCTGGATCTCTCCGACGATCTGCTCCAGGATGTCTTCCAGGGTAACGATTCCGGCGGTGCCGCCGAACTCATCCACCACTACCGCCAGATGGCTGGGACCCCGCTGAAAGTCCCGCACCTGCCGGTCGAGCGTCTTCCCTTCAGGCACGAACGCCGCCGGCCGGATCAAGGCGTGCCACGGCCGGGGATCGTCCTGGCCGATCGCCAGAATGTCCTTGGCGTAGATGACGCCGATTACGGCATCCGGATTGCCGTCGTACACCAACAGACGGGCGTGCTCCGAGCTTCGAAGCGTCTTGATGACCTCGTCCGGCTCGGCCGAGAGGTCTACCGAAACGATATCGATCCGGGGCGTCATCACCTCGGCTACGGTGGTGTCGGCGAGAGAGAATACCCCAAGCAGCATGTCGCGCTGGGCCTCTCCCGATTGCCGGCTGATGTTGGACGGCGCTCGGGCGCGGGCGCGGGCATCGGCCCAGGCCGCCAGACGGAGCAAGGGACGGAAGGGCACAAGGGTCGGGATTGCCGCCCGTCGGACGGGCACCGTGATATCAGGCGCGACTGCCGCCAGCAACCGAGGCACCAGGTCGCCCAGGACCCAGACCAGTAGCACCGCCAGGAACAGCCGTACGAGACCTAGCGCCGGCGACCAGGCCCACCAGGCGACGGCACCCGCGGCCGCAGCGCCGGCCAGCATGAGCAAGGCAAGATGGGCGATGTGAAGGTTGCGTGAGACCGTGCCCGCTCCGCTCTCGCTGCCGATCTGACCGCTCAAGGCACGCGGCAGATCGGCATCCGACTCGGCGGCAAGCGCCAGCCAGGCCGCCCAAAGCGTGAGGAGGGCCGCGAGCAGAGGCGCGATGAACAGTTGCAGCATCGCGATCATGCCAGTGCCTCGACGTAGCGTTCCTGCCGGCGCCACATGGCGGACCGGGTGCGCTCCGGACCTTCAGGGTGGTCCCGGCCGAGCGCGTGGAGCGTGCCGTGAACGATCAGCCGGATCAGCTCTTCCCGAAACGGGATGCCGCGGACCCGGGCTTCCTGCCGGGCCACCCAGGGGCAGATGTACACGTCCCCCAGGATTCGGCCCGCGGGTTCGCTCAACGCGAAGGTGAGCACATCGGTGGGGCGGTCGTGTCCCTTATGCTGGGCGTTGAGCCGGCGCATGGAGTCGCGGCCAAGGAAGGTGACCGAGATCAGGGCGGCGCGGCGCTCCCGGCGAAGCACGGTCTGGACCACCCGCTGCACCAAAGAACGGGAAACCGGCAAGCGGCGGCCGCTCACCGCGACTTCACTCACGCTCGGCCGGCTGGAATTCCGGGGTGACACTGCCGCTGGGCCGGGGATAGCCGATGCGCTTGTGGTAGGTGCCCGACATGACCCGGGCGAACTCGCGCTTGATCCGATCCAGATCACGCAGAGTCAGCGGGGCATCGTCCAGCTGGCCCGAGCCCATCTTCTGCTGAACCAGATGCTCGATGGCGCTGCGCACCGCTTCGGGTGTCGGGCTGCCCAGCACCCGCACGGCGGCTTCGGCCGAATCGGCCAGCATGGCCACCGCCGTCTCGGCGGACTGCGGGCGCGGTCCCGGATAGCGGAAGTCGGCAGGATTGACCCGGCCTTCGGGATCGTTGCCTCGCGCCCGGCTCAGGAAGTAGGTGATGTACGTCGTTCCATGGTGTTCCGGAATAAAGGCCTTCACTACCTCGGGCAGCGCGGCGGCCTCAGCCAGAGCCAGCCCATCGAGTACGTGACTCCGAATGAGTCTGGCCGACTCCAGCGGGGTCATCTGGTCATGGGGATTGGGCGCGGTGCCCTGGTTCTCCATGAAGTGCCCAGGGTTGGCCAGTTTGCCGATGTCGTGATAGTAGCAGCCGACCCGCGCGAGAAGTCCGTTTGCGCCGATGATGTTGCAGGCCGACTCGCACAGGCTCGCCATGGCCAGACTGTGGGCCCAGGTGCCCGGGGCCTCGAGAGCCAGGCGCCGGAGCAGCGGCCGCCCCAGGTCGGACAGTTCGAGCAGGGTGAGATCGGTGGTGATCCTGGTGGCCGACTCGGCCAGCGGCATCACGATCATGGCCAACGCGGCGCTGGCCAGCGCGATCACCAGGTCCAGCAGGCAGCTCCCCACAATGGTGCTGGTTGCCCAACCTTGTTCCAGGCCAACGGCTACGGTGGCGAGTATGCCTGCACCGGCCACGACGCCGATGGTCAGGTAGAGGTGGCGCCGGCGGCGCACCACCCGAATCCCGACCGCTCCGGCGACCCCGCTCACCAGGCCGAAGAACAGGACGTAACTCTCCCGCAGGGCCCACTGGCCATCCAGCAGGATGGCAAGAGTGACGGCCGCGAATACTCCGACCCAGCCGTTGTACAGCATGGTCATGAGGATGGCCACGAACGGAATGGGCACCAGCTCGGGCCGACCGGGGAAGAAGCGCGACAGCGCAGCGGTCAGCAGAACGACGAGGGCGAACAGCGCGCCCAGGAAGATCATTTCCCGCAGGTGGGCATAGCTCTCCCGGCGGTAGAATGCGATCAGAAGCCAGAAGCCGCTCAGGACCAGAGCATTGAAGAGCAGCGCCCCCGCCGCACTTCGAATGGCCAGGCCCCCGCTTCCCCTCCGGCGATGCTCGTCCAACAGGGTAACCAGCTTGGCGTGCGCCTCCTCGTTAATCGGCTCGCGAGCGCGTACGATGCGCTCTCCAGTTCGGACCGAGTACTTGATCGGATTGACGCTGCCGCGCAGCTGGGACCGGCGGGCGACGGTGACCAGGGGGTCGAGCACGATGGTAGGCTGATAGAACGCGCCTACCAGACGCCGCAGGGTCCGCTGGCCCACCGCGGTGGGCAGGTTGAGCCCCGCCGCTTCGGCCTGCTCCATGAGGTCGGCAAAGGTGAGAATGGAATCCCGCGGGACGATCCGTTCTGTCTCGCCCCGGCGCAGGGCGATGGTCGGGCTGACCTCGCCCCGCATTACGCCGGCATCGGCCACGCCGCGGGAGAGCGCCTCGGCCAGGAAATGCGTGCTCAGTTCCTGGATCTGCCGTCGATTGGTGGAGTCGGTAAGAAAGCGGGTTTCCTCCGGACCCAAACGCAGCCGGGCAGCAACGGCCTGGGCCACGGAGTCCGGCCCGCCCCTCTCGGCGGCCTTGGCCAGAGCGGCAAAGAAGCCGCGGGCGGCGGCGAGCGAGGAATCGTACGCCGTGGGGCTGAAGCGATAGACCGGTTGCGCGGTCTGCGCACGGCTCTCGCCCTCGCGGGCGATCTCATCCGTGGTCTTCCGGACCTGGTATGGGAACGG
>DATFQK010000387.1:0-2612 GCA_035264345.1 Gemmatimonadales bacterium
TAGGAGACGGGCGTCGACTGAGGATCCACATACCGGTTCCCGGGCCCGTCGCTCCCTAGACTTCCCGACTTTCCGCGGCCATCTTCCGCTAAAGTTGCACCAGATCCCACCAGCCGGAGGTGCCCACCACCGTTTCACATCTCGTTTGAAGAGGAGCGCCCATGGTCCGCTTGGCGTGGCCGGGGTGGTGGCTCGCGTTCCTAGCGGCGGCAGGCTCCCCGGTCTCAGCACAGGCCAACGTGCTCCCGCCGCGAGTCGAGCTCAAGGAGAACTACCCCAATCCGTTTTTCCCGGCGACGACGATCCCGTTCGAGATTTCCCGGGAGGTATGCGCAAGGGGTCATCAGCCGGTAGTCAGTCTCAAGATTTACAATGTGCTGGTCCAGGTGGTCGCCATTCCGACCCTGGCCAGCGAATCGGGTGAGAAGCTGGACAGTCTTCGCTTGCGGTGTGGGGAGTATCGTGCCTTCTGGGATGGGAAGTATCTAGATGGAAAGCGGGAGGCCATCACCGGGGTCTACTACTATCAACTTACGGTAGACGGTGAGCGGTTCACCCGTAAGATGATCGCACAAAGAAAGATGGCCAGCGGCAGGTAAAGTGAAGAGGCAGCCCTTAAGGGCTGCCTCTTTCGCTTTGCTCCAGGGTCGAAACCGCCTGGTCTGCGTGCCGAAAGTGGGAATTGCTGTCAAACCGGCAGAGCAGGCCGGTATACCCCTTGCCATGCCCGGGGTGCAGATCCAAGCTTCCTGAACACCGACACTTCGGACCTGCCGGAGTGTCGGTCGAAGGGTTGGCTTATGAGGAAGCGATGATACGACCAGAACGTCTGACGATAAAAGCACAGGAGGCACTCCGGGATGCCGGGGAGCTGGCCCGGGCCAGAGGCAATCCTGTGGTGAATGATGCCCACCTCCTGGCAGCGCTGCTGGCGCAGGATGAGGGTGTAGTACAGCCCCTGCTGCAGAAGTCAGGGCTCAATGTGACCGCCATTCGGCAGGAAGTGGAGCGGGAGATCTCCCGCTTCCCCACCCAGGCCGGTGGAGCGGGCGAGCCCAGCTTCAGCCGGGAGATCCAGCGGGTGTTCGATCGGGCCGACGCGGAAGCCCGGAAGCTGGATGATGCCTACGTCAGCACCGAGCATCTGCTGCTGGCCATGGCCGACGAGAAGGGAACCACGGCGCGGGCGGTGCTCAGCTCCCACAATATTTCGGCCGACGACCTGCGCTCGGCCCTGCAGGAGGTTCGCGGATCACATCGGGTGACCGACCAGTCGCCGGAGGAGAAGTACCAGGCGCTGGAGCGCTACACCCGCAACCTGACCGAGGAAGCACGCAAGGGAAAGCTCGATCCGGTCATTGGCCGCGACGAGGAGATCCGACGGGTCATGCAGGTGCTCTCCCGGCGGACGAAGAACAATCCGGTGCTGATCGGCGAGCCCGGCGTGGGAAAGACGGCCATCGCCGAAGGGCTGGCTCAGCGCATCGTCAACGGCGACGTTCCCGAATCGCTCAGGAATCGCGAGCTGGTCTCGCTGGATATCGGCGCCCTCTTGGCCGGCGCCAAGTTCCGGGGTGAATTCGAGGAGCGGCTCAAGGCGGTGGTCAAGGAGCTCACCGAGAGCGAGGGCAAGTACATCACCTTCATCGATGAGCTGCATACCATCGTGGGCGCCGGAGCGGCCGAGGGCGCGGTGGACGCGAGCAACATGCTCAAGCCGCCGCTGGCCCGGGGTGAGCTGCACGTGATCGGCGCGACCACGCTGGACGAATACCGGAAGCACGTCGAGAAGGACCCGGCCCTGGAGCGCCGCTTCCAGCCCGTCATGGTGGGAGAGCCTACGGTGGCCGACACCATCGCCATTCTGCGGGGTCTCAAGGAAAAGTACGAGGTCCATCACGGCGTCCGGATCACCGACAACGCTATCATCGCTGCGGCCACACTCTCGGACCGCTACATCGGCGACCGATTCCTGCCCGACAAGGCCATCGACCTTATCGACGAAGCGGCGAGCCGGCTGCGGATCGAGATCGACAGCCTGCCGCAGGAAATCGACGAGGTGGAGCGGCGCATTGTTCAGCTGGAGATCGAGCGGCAGGCTCTGCTCAAGGAAAAGGACCGAGCGGCGGTCGAGCGGCGCGAGGCGCTGGAGCGGGAAATCTCGACCATGCGGGAGCGAAGCTCCGGCATGAAGGCGCAGTGGCAGGCGGAAAAAGGCGCGCTCCAGGAAATTCAGCAGCTCAAGGCGGAGATCGAGAACGTGCGGGGAGAGATCGATCAGGCCACTCGGCGCGGCGACTTGCAGAAGGCGGCCGAGCTGAGATATGGACGGTTGCCGGAGCTGGAGCGGCGGGTCGGGGAGGACGAGCGACGGCTGCACGAGGTACAGTCCACTACCCAGTACCTCAAGGAGGCGGTGGACTCCGAGGATATCGCGGAAATCGTGTCCAAGTGGACCGGAATTCCAGTCTCCAAAATGCTGGAGTCCGAGCGCGAGCGTCTGACCCGGTTGGAGCAGGAGCTCGGACAGCGGGTGATTGGCCAGCCGGTGGCGGTGGCTGCGGTGTCCAATGCCGTGCGGAGGAGCCGGGCGGGTCTGCAGGACCAGAACC
>DATFQK010000388.1:0-5001 GCA_035264345.1 Gemmatimonadales bacterium
TGGAGCGGAAGCGGAAATCCTCGCCTCTGGAGCATACCTCTGCTCGCCCTGGCTGGCCTGCTGGCGTGCGGTCCCGACGACGGCGACGGCACGATGAGACTGGTGGATCATGCTGATCTCCAGCCACCCATTCCGCCGGAAGAGCCGCCGGTCGCCATCAATCCCATCTCCCCTGTGCGGTACCCGCCTGCCTTGCTGGCGCAGGGTATCGAGGGCCGGGTCTTGCTCCGTCTATACGTGGATTCTGCCGGCCGGGTGATTCCGGATTCCATTCGTGTTGCCGAGTCCAGCGGCTATCCCGCTCTCGACTCGGCGGCGCTGGCGGGAGCGCCCGAGCTCAAATTCTCTCCCGCCCTGCACCAAGGACAGCCGGTGGCGGCTCCATTCCTTCAGCCGGTTCAGTTCCGGAGTCAACGCACCGCAGGGTCGGTACAATGAGAGCCCCACAACATTTGCGTCCCTATGCGTCGGTTCTTGATACGGTCGGGTGGACGCCACTGATCCATCTGGCTCGCATCGGCGGTGGTCTTCGGACCCCGATCTATGGCAAGGCCGAGTACGTCAATCCAGGAGGCTCGGTCAAGGACCGGATCGGGCTGGCCATCATTGAGGACGCCGAACGGAAGGGGGAGCTCCGGCCCGGCGGGACCATCGTCGAGGGGACCAGCGGCAACACCGGGGTGGGACTCGCCATTGCAGCGGCACTCAAGGGCTATCACTGCGTCTTCACCATGCCTGACAAGATGTCTCAGGAAAAGGTCCGCTTGCTCAAGGCCTTCGGAGCGGACGTGGTCATCACTCCTACGGCTGTGCCGCCCGACCATCCCGACAACTATGTGATGAAGGCCAAGCAGATCGTCAAGGAAACACCGGGCGCGGTCCTGGCCAACCAGTTTTACAACTCGATCAATCCGGAGGCTCATTATGCCACCATGGGACCGGAGATCTGGGAGCAGACCGAGGGGAAGGTGACCCACCTGGTGGCGGGTGCGGGAACCGGTGGAACCATCAGCGGAGCCGGGAAGTACCTGAAGGAGAAAAACCCCCGGATCCGGATCGTCGCCGGTGATCCGGTAGGCTCGCTGTACACCCGCTACCATCGGGACCGTTCGCTTGGATCGGGTCACCCCTACAAGGTGGAGGGAATTGGCGGAGACAAGATTCCCACCACGATCTGGTTCGACTGGATCGACGAGTTTCGCCAGGTCCCCGACCGAACCTCCCTGGTCATGGCCCGCCGCTTGGCCCGGGAAGAGGGGATCCTCGCCGGAGGATCCACTGGCCTGAACGTGGCCCTGGCGGTGGAACTGGCCCGCGAGCTGGACGATCCCCACGCCATGATCGTGACTATCCTGTGCGACACCGGCGAGCGGTACCTCTCGAAGGTCTTCAACGACGAATGGATGCAGGAAAACCAGATGCTGGAACCGCCCCGGACAACGGTCGAGCAACTGCTCGAGCGGCGGCATCCGACCGCCCCACCGCTGGTCAGCGTCGCCCCCGCGTCTGCCGTACGCCAGGCACTCAACCTGATGAGCACCTGGGGAGTGAGTCAGATCCCGGTGGTCGAGGATGGGCGTTCGGTTGGTGGGCTGGTCGAGGCCAGTCTGATGACCAAGGCGCTGGCCCAGCCGGCTCTGCTGGATCGGCCCGTCCGCGAAGTCATGGAGTCGCCCTTTCCCGAGGTGGACGCCTCATTCTCGACCGATCGGCTGGGTGCAATGCTGACCCGGGAGAGTCCGGCCGCGCTGGTCCGCAAGGATGGGGAGCTGATCGGCATCGTCAGCCGCTATGACGTTCTCCAGCAGCTGATCGGGACCCGGTAGAAACTCGTGAACGGTGAACGGTCAATTGTGAACGGCACGCCTTCCTCTGGATCTCGATGCGGGTAACAGTTTTGACGGGCGGGACTTCCGCTGAACGTGACGTGGCGATTGCCTCGGCCGTGCAAGTGGTGGGCGCCCTTCGTTCACGGGGGCATGAAGTGGCCGTGGTGGACACGGCCCGAGGGTACATACCCGAAGCGGACGAGACGACCCTGCTCTCCGGGACGGTCGGGACCGAGCCACCCTCCATCGCGCAGCTGCAGGCCCTGGAGCGGGGTCTGCTCCTGTCCGGTCTGGCCAACCTTGCAGTCGTGCGTGACGCCGATGTGCTGTTCCTTGCACTGCATGGTGGCCGGGGCGAAGACGGAACCATTCAGACCCTGCTGGAGATGGTAGGAGTGCCGTACACCGGAAGTGGTCGGCTGGGCAGCGCCATGGCAATGGACAAGGACATCTCCAAGCGGCTCTTCCAGGGGGCGGGCGTCCCGACCGCGCGCTGGGTGATGGCGCCCGCAGCGCAAACCCGCATTGAGCGTGAATTTGGATGGCCGGTCGTAGTCAAGCCTTCAAAGCAGGGGTCAACGGTGGGGCTTACGGTGGTCAAGACGGCGGGGGAGTTCGATCCGGCTGTGGCATTGGCCCGGCAATATGACGACGAGGTGATGATCGAGGAGTTCGTGCCGGGTCGCGAGCTTACGGTGGGCGTTCTGGCCGGCCGGGCACTTCCGGTCGGCGAGATCATTCCCGGGCACGAGATTTTCGACTATGAATGCAAGTATACGCCTGGCATGTCTCAGGAGATCTTCCCGGCCGACCTGCCGGCCGGGATCGCCAAGGAATGTGGCCGCCTCAGCCTCCTCGCGCACGAAGCGCTCAAGCTTGGAGGGTACTCCCGGGTCGATTTTCGCTTGACACCGAGCGCTGAACTCTTCTGTTTAGAGGTGAACACACTGCCCGGTATGACGGCCACCAGCCTGCTCCCTCAGGCTGCCCGGGCGTCTGGCATGGACTTCCCCGAGCTGTGCGAACAAATCTGTCGAGTAGCTCGGCGCGGTCGAGCAGAGGATCTCTCGTAGCCTCCCGGATCAAGCTGTAAAGGCTTTCGTCTGATGAAATCATCTCCCTCGTACCGAATAACTCCCTGGGTCGGCCGGATCATCATCGCCAACGCGGTGGTGCTGCTGATGCTTATGACCCTGTTTACCTCGCGGGATGCGTTTCGATTTCTCCAGTTCTCTCCCCAGACGGCATTCAGTCGGCCCTGGACTTTCGTCTCCTACATGTTCGTCCACGCCGGGTTGCTTCACCTGCTGGCCAACATGCTGATGCTGTTCGTATTCGGCACCGCGGTAGAGAGCCGAATGGGCAGTCGCAATTTCCTGATGTACTACCTGTTCTGTGGGATTGGGGCGGCGGTCTTCTCGCTCCTGCTTGCGGGACTTCTGGCCGTCGGGCCGTTCGTCGGCGCTTCGGGCGCGGTGTTGGGGGTTGCCGTTGCCTTTGCCATGTTCTGGCCAGATGCCGAACTGATCGTCTTCCCGCTGCCGGTCCCGATCAAGGCCCGCACACTGGTAATCGGATTGGTCGCCCTGGATGTGATCGGGTCCCAGCTCTGGGCCAACGACGGCATCGCCCACATCGCCCACGTGGGCGGCGCGCTGTTCGGCTATCTCTTCTTCCGAGTCCAGTCGCTTTCCCGGCGGGCTCCGGCCCAGCCCCCCCGCACCGTGGAGCGGGTGGTGATGGTGCAGTCGGGATCGTCCGAACCGGAGCAGCGCACGCCGATCACTCCCATGCGAGCCCGGCCCCAGGTGGACGCCGACCCGGTTGCGGCCGAGGTGGACCGGGTACTCGACAAGATCAGCGAAAAAGGAATCTCCAGTCTCACCGCAGCTGAGCGCCGGTTCCTGGACGAAGTGGCCAAGCAGAAGAAGACTCGCCCTCTGGATTAACCCGACTCTCTTGCATCTCGGCCCGGGACTTCGTATCGTCTCGCGTGCTGATCAATCTCCTGCCCGACTTCTTCGCGGTGCTCGAGGCACCCGACCGGGAGGCGGCGTATCGGCAGTATCGCGACAACCATCGTCTCATCCTCGACGCCTATTGGCGAAACTACGTTCTCGATCCCGATACTCCCCACGCCGGCACCATTGTCTCCACCGCCCTAAAAGCCAACCGCAGCGATCTGTACGGACTGGCCGCCACTACTGACCTCGTCCAGCTCAGCGAGGAGGCCATCGCGCGAGCTGAAGCTGTGCTGCGGGTCGATCGGCCCACCGATACCTATCTGATGGTTGGACTGGGAGGCGCCAACGCCGGCGAGCTGGTGGTCGGCAGCCGGGGCGTGGCGTTCATCTGCCTGGAGCACTTCACCGGGAGGGTCAACCCGGAGACCTACGGCATGGGTCTGCCGCCGGACCTGATTCCGGTGTGGATTGCCCACGAGCTGGCGCATACGGTTCGCTATACCTCTCCCACCAGCGCCAGCGACATGCGCCGCCTGGTGGCCGAGAGCGGCGGGTATTACGACTATTGGAGCACCGGCAGCCGGGCAACTTTACGGGAGCTGCTCATCAACGAAGGGTTGGCCGTCCACGCGGCCCAGGCCGTGGCACCCGGGTTCGATGCGGCCGATTACTTCGGCTATCCTCGCCGGCAGTATCACCGGCTCCGGGAGATGGAGTCATTCCTGCGGCGGGCCATCGAGCCCGATCTCGACCGCAGCGGCCTCGGCCTCAGGCTGCGCTACCTCTCGGGTGGGATGAGCCCGTCCGCCCGGCTGGTGGCGGGCAGAGTCATTCCGGAGCGAGCCGGCTACTACCTGGGATATCGAATGACGGAGGCGCTGGTAGCCGAGCGAGGACTGGCCGAGGCAGTGCGCGCTCCGGTCCAGGATTTCCAGACCGCGGAGGATATGGCCAGAGGAATACAGACCGCCTAGGTGCCGCTTCACTTACCCACGCAAAAGCTCCCGAACACCCGGTCCAGCACTTCCTCGATATCCACCGCTCCCAGCAACTCGTCCAGCGCCCCGGCCGCCTCTCGAACGTGATGCGCGGCGAGCACGGCGTCGCCGTCCCGGCCCAGGTGAGGTATTGCGGAGCTAAGAGCCGCCTGCGCTCGGCCCAGGGCCAGGCGGTGCCGTTCGCGGGTCAGCCCCGGCTCCAGATCGGCC
>DATFQK010000389.1:0-2605 GCA_035264345.1 Gemmatimonadales bacterium
GATCCCAACGCGCTCATGATGGCAGTGGCAGCGCGCGACGCATTCCACATGCTGGGGCCTCCGGAAGGCTATCTGCCGCTGGCAGAGATGACGATTTACCTGGCTACGGCTCCCAAGTCCAACAGCGCCAAGGTAGCGCTGGGTGCGGCAATGGACGCAGCGCGGAACACCCCCGCGGCGCCGGTGCCGCTTCACATCAGGAACGCTCCGACTCCCTTGATGAAGGAGCTGGGCTACAACCGCGGATACCAGTACGCCCACAACTCACCGGACGCATATATCCCTCAGGAGTACCTTCCCGACCAGTTGCGGGACGCGCTGTTCTATGTACCCGGCGCGTTCGGCTTCGAGACGACCCTGGCCGAGCGGATGGAACGGTGGGAGCAACTGAAGCGAAGGGAGCGGCCGAAACAGAATCCACTGGGTTGAAGACCTCGGTGTGACACAGGGCACTGTCCTTGCAGCAAGCCAAGCGCATCCTCAGCCTGATCAGAAGGGGATTCCCGTCCCGAGGAGGTCTATATTCGATTGGTATGGACGATCGCCACTCTGGTCGGGCTCGGCTGTTCCGGGCTGGGCGCCGGCTTCAAGCAGCCCGAGGTCCGGCTCGACCGCGCCGTGGTGCGCGGCATCGGACTGGCTGGTGGCAATCTGGATCTGATCGTGAGAGTCCAGAACCCCAACAACTTCACCTTGAATGCCGATAAGCTCGAAGTTGGTATCGATGTTGAAGGATCCCACCTGGGTGATATTACCTACGACGATGATTTCGCAGTCACCCAAAATGGAGAAACCACCCTCACGCTGCCCTTGAGATTTGGCTGGTTCGGCGTGGGTAGCGCCGTTCGAGCGGCCCTCGGCTATGGAGACCTGCCCTATACCATGAAGGGCCAGGCCACGCTGAAGCTGCCGGGCGGCGCGCATACCGTGGTTTCGTTCACCCGCGAGGGTCGGGCGCCACTCAGTCGCTCCACCGACAGCGCCGGCTCCACGTGAAAGGAAAGGCCACCTATTAGATCGCTGATTCCAGTCCGCGATCCCATCGAGCGGGTCGTGTTGGTAGCCGCGCCTCGCAAAGGCTCGCCCGATGCGCGGCACGTGACGGAACACCTCGAGGAACTCACCCGCCTGGTCGACACTGCGGGCGCCGAGGTCGTTGGTCGAATCTCTCAACACATTGCAGCTCCCAACCCTGCCACCCTCATTGGCGAGGGGAAGGTCGAAGAGGTGGCCGATGAGGTCGCTTCGGCCGACGCATCGCTCGTCATCTTCGATGAAGAGCTTTCGCCGGTGCAGGGGGTCAATCTCGAGCGCCAGCTCAAGGTGCGGGTCATGGACCGGGCCGAAGTTATCCTGGACATCTTTTCCACCCGGGCCCGAAGCCACGAGGCCAAGCTTCAGGTCGAGCTGGCGCAGCTGCAGTATTTGCTCCCGCGGCTGACCCGCATGTGGACCCACCTTTCCCGAATCCGCGGCGGCATCGGGCTTCGGGGTCCGGGCGAAACCCAGCTGGAGACCGACCGGAGAATTATTCGCCGGAAAATTCAGGGGCTCAAAGCCAAGCTCAAGGACGTCGAGAAGCACCGGGAGAACATCCGGTCCGGGCGCGATCCCATGCTCAGCGTGGCGCTGGTGGGTTATACCAATGCCGGGAAGTCGAGCATTCTGCGCGGGCTTTCAGGCCAGCATGAGATCGTGGTGGAAGACCGACTCTTCGCCACACTCGACACCCTGACCCGCGAGGTCGATCTGGGCGAGAACCAGCGGGCCCGGGTCACCGATACGGTGGGCTTCATTCGCAAGCTGCCGCACCACCTGGTCGCCAGCTTCCGGGCCACGCTGGAAGAGGCCCGTGCGGCCGACGTGCTGCTGCATGTCATCGACGGCAGTCACCACGACTGGGAGGGGCAGCTCAAGGTGGTGGAGAAGGTTCTTTCGGAGCTTGGCCTCGCCGACCGGCCGGTCCTGCCGGTGTTCAACAAGATCGATGCGGTGCTGGATGCTCAGGGCTTCACGCGCCGGGTGCGCGAGCTCTATCCCACGGCCGTCATCACCAGCACCATGCGCACTGACGGTCTGGCTCCGCTGAAGGCGCGCCTGCGTGAGCTGGAGCGGGCCGGTCGGGTGGCGGTCAGGGTTCGCCTTCCGCTGGCCGAAGGGGCTCGTCTGGCCGAGCTGTACCGTGAAGGTGAGGTGCTAAGCCGGGATCAGGTGGGCGAATCCTACGAGATCATGGTCCGGCTGGAGCCGTCCAAACTGGAGCGTCTGCGCCGGGCCGGCATGGAGGTCATCAATGGTGCGGCCGAGCGGGTCCGGCTGCGTAAAGCAAGCGGGTAGGCGGGGAAGCGGGGAAGCGGGGAGGAAAAAGCGTTGCGGGAAAAGAAACGCGTGAGCGGTAAGCGGGTGACTTCCGAAACCGCGAGACCCTCCGGCGTCGATGACATCGGAGGGTTTGCATTAGGCGAGCACCCGCTCACCTCTCACGCTTGTCCTAGTCCCGCTCACGCTTGCCCTAGTCCCGCTCACGTTTTTGGTCCGGCTTACCTGCCGCCGGACAAGACCTGCTCCAGAATCAACCAGCGGTTCATGCCGGCAAACTTCTGAT
>DATFQK010000390.1:0-2473 GCA_035264345.1 Gemmatimonadales bacterium
CTGGCCCCCGCCGCGATCATGGGTCGCCATCTCTCACTCGTAGTGTGGGCGACGACGATAGGTGCGATCATCGGGCCCAGCCTCGCTCCAGTCGCGGGGCAGACGGTGGGCCAGTACGGTGTGCCCACGCTGGCGGGACCCTTCGTCTTCTCCGCGACGCTCCTGGGACTGGCAGCGTTAATGCTTTTCGGGTTCCTCCGGCCAGACCCGGCCGTGGTAGCTCGAGAGCTGTTCGGAGCTACCGGCAGAGCCGCTGGTACTGCTCGGGCAGGAATCGGCGCGGCACTTCGACTGGTGGCCTCCCTGCCCCCGGCCCGGCTGGGCGTCTCGGCGATGGCGGTCGGACACGTGGTAATGATCGGGGTGATGACGATGACCCCGGTGCACATCCGGGCCGGCGGTCACGGCGCTGACTATACCCTCAGGGTGGTGGGATTGGTGCTCAGCTTTCACGTCGCGGGCATGTTCGCTTTCTCGCCGGTGGTCGGCTGGCTGACCGATCGGATCGGCCGCCGGCCGGTGATCTTTGCCGGCATCGCCATACTGCTCACCGCGTGTGCTGTGGCTGGAACCGCGGGCCACGATCCCGTACATCTGGCCGGCGGATTGATGCTGCTGGGCCTGGGCTGGTCGGCGACCATGGTCGCGGGGTCCACCCTGCTGAGCGACGCGATATCGGGGGAGATGCGCGCCTCGGCGCAGGGGCTTTCGGATCTGCTGATGGGGCTTGCCGGGGCGATGGCAGGCGCCGTTTCCGGCGTAGTGGTGGAGGCCTGGAGCTACCCCACCCTGACGCTGCTCGCGGCCCTGGCCACGGCACCACTCATCGTTCTTGCTTCCCTCCGACACACCTCAGAGCAGGACATGGCGGGCGACCAGGGACTGGCGGCTCGTGACTCGTAACTCGCGACCGGGATTGTGACATTACACGTTCCCATTCGCGACAAAAAAAGGTTGCCACCTCCCGTACCCGTTTCTATACTGGCACAGTCACCTATACCGCAGGAGGAACCATGGCCAAGAGCACGCAAGCCATTCCCAAGGGCTATCATACCGTGACGCCGAGCCTCATGGTGGCCGGGGCCGCGAGAGCCATCGACTTCTATAAGAAGGCCTTGGGAGCAGAGGAGCTGAGCCGGTTCTCCGGTCCGGACGGCTCGATCATGCACGCCGAGATCAAGATCGGCGACTCGGTAATCATGCTCGGTGACGAGATGCCGGATCATGGCGGCAAGGGCCCGAAGTTGCTGGGCGGCACGCCGGTAGGCTTCTTCGTGTACCGGGACGACGTGGACGCGGCCTGGAAGCAGGCGATCCAAGCCGGAGGCAAAGAGGTCATGCCCCTGATCGATCAGTTCTGGGGCGATCGCGCAGGGTGCTTCGAGGACCCCTTCGGGCACAAGTGGTGGCTGGCCCAGCACATCAAGGACATGACACCAGAGGAGCTGAGGCAAGCGGCCGACCAGTTCTTCTCCCAGATGCAGCCCAGCTAAGCCGGCAGGCAAAAGAGAGCGGACCCGCTGCGCGGGTCCGCTCTCTTTTGCTGGTCAGGATCACTCGGCGTCATCCGGAATTGCCGGCTCGGTGGACTTGGCCGGCCGCGGGTTCTCCTCCTTCTGCTGGGTGAGCTTCCCCTTCTCCCGCTCCTGCACGACGTCTCCGCCAGGCTGTATGCTCCCGCCCAACTTGAAGTGGTCCTGGTTGTAGTTGCCGCGTTTCTTCTTACCCATAGAGTCCTCAGATGGTAAAGCGGAGCAGGCCGGCCACGCCGTCCACCTCCGCCAGATAGGTCGGGTTCTGGATGAATGACACGGTGGCCGCAGTGCTCTTGGCCCGGGTAACCAGCTCGTCGGCCAGATCCACCATTTCTACTTCTTCCGGCAGCTCGGCCACCAGCTCGGGCGGGAGCAGCGGCGAGTTCCGCGGCACGGGCTCGGCATAGCGGGTCTCGAACTCCTCCGAGATCAGCAGGTCAGCTACCTGTCCCCGGATCAGGGCCGTAACCGTCGGACCCAGTCCAGCCACGCCCAGCCCGCCGGCCCGGTAGCCCTCGATCGCGCGGCGCGCCTTGTCGGCGTCCTCCCTCCGGTCCTCCGAGATCATGGCGTCGAGGGTGGCCTTGAGCACCTCGTGCTCCGGCGTCGAGATGTCCAGGCGGAGCACGTCCTCGACCAGCTTTTCCCGGAGGTGCTGAGGCAACTCTTCCCGGAACGCTGGGATGATCACCTCGTCACCAGCGATCACGATGTGTCCGATCTCCTCCTCCCTAACAATCCGGTCGAGCGCCGCGACGGTGTCCTTCACGTGCTGTTGCCGCAAGTTGTCCACGTGCCGCTGATACCGCGCCTGGGACCAGCCGCCGGCTTGGTGCCGGTTGACCAGGGCGCCCTCGATCTGGGCTTCGCCTAGAGTACCGCCCAGCGCGAAGACGAAGATCCGGGCCAGCTGGCTGTCCAGCACGACCGCGGCATAG
>DATFQK010000391.1:0-7756 GCA_035264345.1 Gemmatimonadales bacterium
CCGAGCTTTGGCCGTCAAACCCAAGGTGCTGCTGCTGGACGAGCCGTTCGGCGCGCTCGACGCCAAGGTGCGGAAGGAGCTGCGTCGCTGGCTCCGGCGTTTGCATGAGGAAGTGCACGTCACCAGTGTGTTCGTGACCCACGACCAGGAGGAAGCCCTGGAAGTGTCCGACCGCGTCGTCATCATGAACGAAGGCAAGGTCGAGCAGAGCGGAACGCCCGAAGAAGTCTACGACCGGCCGGCCACCTCATTTGTTTACGGCTTCCTGGGCGACGTGAACCTGTTTCACGGCCGGATTCATCAGGGCACCGTGAACATCGGCGAGAGTGAGCTGGAGGCCCCCGAATGGGCCCACGTGTCCGATCAAGCAGGCGTGGCGTACGTCCGCACCTACGATGTGGAGCTGGGTGCTTTTGCCTCGGGTCCGTCCTCGCTGGAGGCAGTGGTCCGCCACATCCGCGCCTTTGGCCCGATGGTCCGGCTGGAGCTGGATCTGGTGGACGGGGGCAGGACCATCGAAGCCCACATCCCCCGGGCTAGATTTGAGTCCCTGGCTCTGGGGAGAGGGGAGCGGGTGTTCGTCTCTCCCACCAGTGTTCGAGTCTTTGCCCAACCGACCTGATGGAGAACAACGCCGCACGTGCTTCCGAACTTCATTGTGATCGGCGCAGCGAAGGCCGGCACCACCGCGCTGTACTGGTATTTGGAGGAACACCCGGACGTGTTCATGAGTCCGGTCAAGGAGACCAACTACTTCGCCTACGGGGTGGACGAGCACGGTAACCTGCTCTACGGCGATCCCGACGTCCATCGCTTTCCGATCAAGACACTCGACGAATACCAGCAGCTCTTCGACCGTGCCGGCGGCGTCAGGGCCGTGGGAGAGGCCTCGCCGCTGTATCTGGAATGCCCTGAGGCAGCGACTCGGATCCGCAACCGGTTGCCCGACGTTCAGCTCATCTGCAGCATTCGCCATCCCGTGGACCGGGCCTATTCCGACTATTTGATGTACCTCCGCCGGCGGGGGCGGGTGTTCGATCCCGATCATCAGCTGACGCCGGCGGCCGAATGGGCCCGTTCCGATTCGCGCTGGATGCAGGTCAGCCGCTACTACCAGCAGCTCGCGCGATACTTCGCGGCCTTTCCGCGAGACCAGATTCACGTCATGCTGTTCGACGACCTCAAGACCAATCCGGCTGGCGCGGTGCAGGGGGTCTATCGCTGGCTGGGCATCGACTCCGGCTTCGTCCCGGACTTCGAGACCCCGCACGCGATAGGAGGAATGCCTGCGAGCAGATTCCTGGAGGGACTATTTACCACCAGCGCCATCAGCAGGGTGGTGCGCCCCTGGGTGCCCAGGCAGGCGACGAATTGGGTCAAGCGGCTCCGGAGCCGCAATCTCCGCCAGGCTCCGCCGCTGCCTAAGGACCTGAAACAAGAGCTGACCCAAACCTTTCATGAGGACATCCGGAAGACCTCCGAGCTGATCAGCCGGGACCTGCAGCACTGGCTTTGATTGCCAAATCACTGCAGCGGCGCCACCACACTCCCGCAGCGGTCCAACTCGGCTGCCTCTGACCAGAGGTGCCCTTCCCATTTATCCGTGGGTAAATTGCGCCCTGTGCCGAGCGGCAGGGGCACGAATTGTGCTCACAGCGGTGCAGCTTGTAGTAAGCCGGGCTGGAACGCCGCCACAGCATTGAGGACTCAGACGGACGGGACCGCCAGATCATGAACATCCCCAAGCCCATCTTCATCGTCGGGACTGGCCGCTGTGGCTCTACCCTCTTCCACCGGCTTTTCGCTGCCCACCAGCAGCTGATGTGGCTGTCCGGGTTTACTCACCGCTATCCCTATCGGCCTGAGTGGAATCGGTGGGCGGTGACTGCCATGGGCAACCCGCTCCTGCGCCGGATTTTTGGGGGAAAGATCAGGCCGGGCGAGTACTACAACTTCTGGGATACCCACGCCTACGGCTTCGCTGAGACCTGTCGCGATCTGCTGCGCAGCGACGTGACCCCGCTGGTCAAGAGGCAGGTGCGAGCGGCCATCGAGCCGATGCTCACCCCTTCGCGCAACCGGCTTCTGGTCAAAATTACCGGCTGGCCCCGGATGGGGTTCCTGAACGAGATCTTCGAGGACGCCAAGTTCATCCACATCGTCCGCGATGGCAGGGCAGTAGCGAGCTCCTTGCTCCACGTCAACTTCTGGAATGGGTGGCGCGGCCCTCAGGGTTGGCGCGCGGGACTTCTCTCTCCGGAAGATCAGGCGGCGTGGGAAAGCTACGATCGATCGTTTGCCGCGTTGGCCGGCATCGAGTGGCGAATCCAGATGCGAGCCATCGACGCGGCTCGGCAGTCGGTCGACCCCAAGCAGTTCCTGGAGGTGAAGTATGAGGATTTCTGCGAGCAGCCCATCGAGCACTTCCGTCGGGTGCTCGAGTTCTCCGAGCTGCCGCCGTCCAACGAGCTGGAGGCCGAAGTGAAGTCGGCCTCGATCAAGAGCACGAGCAGTCGCTGGAGGAAGGACCTGACCGTCGCGCAACAGGCCATTCTCGACAACCTGCTGCGGGATGACCTGCTGCGGTACGGCTACGGCGATTCCAGGCCGCAAGAGGTCAGACAGCCCGTCGGCCGCTAAGCTCTCCTCACCGATCCGAGGCTCCTGGGCTTGCCCAAAGCAACCGGTTCCCGCGCCAAGGCCGTGGTGATCGAGAGCGTGAAGCGGCCGCTCCGGCGGATCCGCTCCAACTATCGCCAGCTCACTGCATCCTTCCGGGGATTCCCCTCCGCCCTGGTGATCGGGGCCCAGCGGAGCGGCACCACTTCGATCTTCAACTATCTGATTCAACACCCCGACGTGGTGGCGCCACTGGGTAAGGAAATCCACTACTTCGATTTTCATTACGCACAGGGAGTGAGCTACTACCGGGGACGCTTCCCCTACCGTCACCGCCTCAGAAATGGCGCCATCACGCTGGACGCCACGCCGTACTATCTGGTGCATCCCCTGGTGCCCGAGCGCGCCGCTCGATTGCTTCCGGGCGTCAAGCTCATTGCCTTACTACGCAATCCGATCGAGCGAGCCTTTTCCCACTATCAGCACGAGGTCCGGGGCGGACGGGAGCCACTTTCCTTTGTCGAGGCTCTGGACCGCGAGCCGGAACGGTTGGCGGGAGAAGAAGAGCGTCTTCGAAGGGAGCCGAACTACTACAGCTGGAATCACCACCGCTATTCCTACACTCACCGGGGACTCTACGCCCAGCAGCTCCGCCGATGGCTGGAGCATTTCCCCCGGTCCCAGCTTCTGGTGCTGCAGAGCGAAGCGATGTACCGCGACCCTGCCGCGGCCACCGAGCGCGTCCACCGTTTTCTTGGCCTGCGCGATTACCGGCTGGACCGATACGAAGACAGCTATCAGCGGGGTAATTACGAGCGACAAATGCCCGCCGAACTGAGAGCGAGACTGACCGGGTACTTCGAGCCGCACAACCGGGAGCTGTTCGAGCTGCTCGGCGAGACATACGACTGGGTCTGATCTTCCGGCTCAGGTGCTCCGAGCGCAAACGTAAATGATGTGCTGGGCCACTCCGCTGAGCACCGGAAGCCGGCTCAGGCCCCGCTCGATCGGCTCTACCGCCCATATGGGCAGCAAGGGGTGCCTCTCCGAGACCGGCAGGGTTGCCAGCGGAATCTGTTCCACCACCCGCAATCCGACACGCGCCAGCAGGTCTTCCACTTCCTGGTGGGTCATGGTGCCCCGCTGCACTTCGCGGCCGGTGAGTCGGACGATTCGCCGCCGTAGGCTGTTGCGGTTCTTGTGATTGTTGAACACCAGCACGCCGTTCTTGCTCAGGTGTCTGGCCAGCACGCCGAATACAGCACGCCGGAGGTCTGGCTCGGCGTTGGGGAAAAAACGGAAGGCCGTGATGAGATTGAAATGGCGCTGGCCGAGCACGTCCTCCCGGGTCAGATCCGCCTCGAGCAGCTCGGCGGCCGGCGCCGCCTTCCTGGCCACCTCCATCATCGCAGAGGAAACGTCGACCCCGGTCGTCGATTTCACCCGTCCGGTGAGATGGCGGAGGATTCGGCCGGTCCCGCAGGCAAAATCCAGCAGATCGATCTCTCCCCCACCCAGGTGCACCTGCAGTATCTGATCCAACGCGCGCTGCTCCAGCCGCCAGACCATGGCTCGATACGGGTTGACCTCGGGTGAGAAACTCTCGTCGTAGTCCTGTCCCCGCGCCTTGTGGCGCTCGACATAGGGCAGGGCAGTTCTCGGATGCTCCATATTCAACCTGGGTTGGAGAGTCGGCCAAGAAACCAGTTTAAGTCTACCAGAGCATGCCGGCAGCCCACGGCATGCAGTCGGCCTTTGCGCTCGCGGGTGAGCCGGGTGAACGCAGGGGTGATACCGGTCACGATCCGTCGAAGCTGCGCCGCATCGAATCCGAAGGGCGCCGATTCCTTGTACGCCGCGAGAAACCGACGGGCCAGCAGATGTCGCCGGCGGAGCGGCCAGGGCCCAAAGATACGCCGGTGGAACAGGCTGATCAGGAATACCGCCAGATCGATCTCCGGCGGACCCAGATCGGCGGTGAAGCCGGTCCAGTCGGCATTGCACCAGTCGATGATCGCGAGGCTCCGGGCATCGCGCAGCCAGAAGACATTCCGGATTCCAAAGTCGCCGTGGAGCGGCACCGGTGGCCCGTTTGCTTCTACGGCCCCAAGATCACGTTGGACCCTGGCCGCCTCCGTGATGGTCATGCTGCTGTGGATGGCGGCCAGCGCATGGCCGGTTCGCTCCAGCAGCTCGGGACCTTGCTGTCCGCTGGACAGCAGGTGACGAACATTCTCCAGCTGCAACCTCTCGAACGTGATCTCCCCGCGCGCATCGTCGAAGGCGAGGATCCGGGGCACGGTAAACAGACCCGTCGCCCGACCCACCTCTCCCCCGGCCTCTGTCCGGAGCCGCTCCCTCCGGCTTTCGTAGGGAGGCTGGTTCTTCACCACCCGTTCGCCCTCGATGGAGACCGTCCGTCCCGAGCGGGGCCGGGTGAGACTCACTGGTTTTGGATTCCCAACAGATCCTCGACTTCTCAACGGTTTAGCTGCGGCGCTTTCGCCACAGCTGAGGCTGCGCCTTGGGGCCCTTTGAACCTAGTGCGGACAACCCTAGGTATTGTTCCCCCATGGATTTGGTAGATTGCGTGACGCCGGTACCAGGATCAAGCTCGGCACTTGTTCCGGAAGGTCCGGGGCATGGATCGTGCTCATTCGCCCGGGGATTTCGATGGCAGCAGCCGCGTAAGAACTTGCTCGAGGAAAGCCTTTGAACGATGCGGGGCCCGGTCCGGCCGGAGATCAGGGGCAGGACAAGTCTCCCAGCCTGACCCGCCGAGCGGTCAGCGGGATGGTGTGGACGGCGTGGGGCAGCGCGGCAATGGCCGTGCTCAAAGTCGTCGTTCTGGTGCTGCTCACCCGGCTCCTCAGCCCTGCCGACTTCGGTGTGGTCGGTGCCGCGCTCGTGGTGATCAGCTTCTCCCTCAACTTCTCCCAGTTGGGACTCGGCCCGGCGGTGGTGCAGCGCCCGGTGCTCGAGGACCGCCACATCAGCACCGGATTTTTCGCTTCATTCGCCTTTGGCTGCCTGGTTGGAGCGGGTATCTGGCTGGGCGCTCCACTGATTGCGCAGTTCTTCCGGATGCCTACCCTCGCCCCGGTAGTGCGCTGGCTGGCCCTTATTTTTCCCATCGCCGGCCTCGCTACCATTCCTGACAGCCTGCTCACTCGCGACCTTCGCTTCCGTCTCATTGCCAATCGCGACGTGCTCGCCTATGGCCTGGGATATGGAGTGGTTGGCGTAGCGCTCGCGCTGATGGGATGGGGGGTGTGGGCCCTGGTGGCGGCACAGCTCGCCCAGACCGGACTTCGCACCGCCATCTTGTTGCGGGCCGCCCCGCCACGGCTTAGGGCGGCACCGACCTGGGGGAGCTTTCTCGAGCTGATGAATTACGGAGTGGGCCAGAGTGTGGCGCGACTGGGCATCATCCTGGCCAATCAGGTGGACAACATGGTTGTGGGACGTTGGCTGGGTGCGATTGCCCTGGGCCTGTATAGCCGAGCGTTCCAGCTAATGTCGGTGCCCACGTCGCTGCTGGGCGACGTGCTCGACCGCGTGCTCTTCCCCACCATGGCGCGGGTGCAGGACGATCCTCGCCGACTGGGCTCGGCCTATCTTCATGGCGTCGCAATGATGGCTCTGGTGACTCTGCCGATCAGCGTCGTCGTTGCAGTCCTAGCCCCCGAACTGGTTGCCGTCGCCTTCGGTAAGCGGTGGGAGACTTTGGTTCCCCCATTTCAGGTGCTGCTGCTGGGCATGATGTTTCGCACCTCCAGCCGGATGAGCGAGTCACTCTCCCGCGCCACCGGAAAAGTCTACCGCCGAGCCTGGCGGCAGGTGCTGTTCGCCGGCCTGGTATTCTCCGGCGCTTGGGTGGGACATCACTGGGGGGTGACCGGCGTGGCTCTCGGCGTGCTCTGCGCGCTCATCCTCAACTACACCCTGATGGCTCAACTCAGTCTCAGCGTGGTGCCCGTCTCCTGGGGCAAGTTCTTCCAGTCTCAGCTGCCGGCTGTAAGGCTGGCGGTGGTCGCCGGCGGTGTGGCCTTCGCGGTAATCGAGGGAACCAGGCACCTCGGATTGCCGCCGCTCGCTGGACTCCTCGCCGGGGCCATATCGGGTGGAGGCAGTGCGTTGCTGGCGGGCTGGCTGGTGCCTTCGTTCGCGCTGGGTGAGCACGGAATGCGGATGCGGGACATCCTGCGCTCTCAGGTGGCGCTGCTGCGTCCTTTCCGCATGCGGAAGCCGGCATGAACGCAAAGGGGCGCATCGCGTTTTTTCTGCCCGCCGTGCGCGGCGGAGGCGCGCAGCGGGTGGTGGTGAATCTGGCCGAAGGCATCGCTGAGCGGGGCCATCCCGTCGATCTGGTGCTCGCCGAGGCCGACGGCGTATTCCTGCAGAGCCTACCACCGGCGGTGCGAATGGTGGATCTCGGCGCTCGCCGCCTGCTGGGGAGTCTCCGCCCATTGGCCCACTACCTCAGGCGCGAACGCCCGCGCGTGCTGGTGTCGTCGATGAGCCACGCGAATCTGGTGGCGCTCTGGGCTGCGCGGTTGGCCGGCCGGGTCACTCCTGTGGTGGTCACCGAGCACAACACGATGTCGCAGGCCAACCAGCATGAGAACGTGGTTTCACGAAATCTCTGGCCCATCCTGCTGCGGCGTTTTTATCCCTGGGCCAGCAGTGTGGTCGCAGTGTCCCGCGGAGCGGCTGACGATCTCGCTCGCACCTCAGGCTTTCCCCGCAGTCGAGTCGAGGTGGTGTACAATCCCGTGATCACCCGCAGCGTCATGGCGCTCGCCCGGGAGGAGCCGGGGCACCCCTGGCTGGAGCCGGGGCAGCCGCCGGTGATCCTCGGAGTGGGGCGTCTCACCCGGCAGAAGGACTTTCCTACGCTGATCCGCGCCTTTGCCCGGCTGCGGAGCCAGCGGGAGGCGCGTCTGATTATCCTGGGGGAGGGAGAAGACCGGGCGGATTTGGAGCGTCTCATTGGAGAACTGCAGCTGACCCGGGATGTGGCACTGCCGGGATTCCAGAACGCGATGGCCTATATGGCCCGCTCAGCCCTGTTCGTGCTGTCGTCGGCGTGGGAAGGACTACCCACCGTGCTGATCGAAGCGCTGGCTGCCGGCAC